>CASFSC010000224.1 GCA_949296995.1 uncultured Alistipes sp.
GTGATTTCATTGATTTCGCAATCGAATATGTCATGGCTGCAAAGCAGTATGTGGGAGGACGATTTCTTCTCATAGATTGTGTTGATGACCTTGTGGATCTGTATGAGAGACATGACTTCATAAAGATTAACAAGACTGGAAATCTGAACCAGCTTATCATGTTTCTAGAGTATGGTTGAAATTATTTGCCTGTTCTGTGACGGAGATCTTCTATGTCACATATCTATTTCTGAAGTGGTTATCAAGTTCTGAGAGGTTTTCCTTGCTACGTTTAATCGTTAGGTTTGCAAACTGTTTTCCATTTGTGATTTCTCCCACATAGCAGTTGCATCCTTTGCATATTGTCTTCTCGTTCTCGTTTGGATCTCGCCATAGGTTTTCAATGAGGAACAGATTTTGATTTGTCTCCCTATCAGATTTTGGTATGCCCATTTCCTTGTCTTGAAACCTTCTGAGAAGTATATGCTGATTGTGTGATGTAATTACATGGAAAGAACATTAATGACTTTCAGCAAAATGCAAATGTCGTTAATGTCGTTAATGTCGTTAATGTCGTTAATGTCGGGAAGGATGTCGGGAAGGATGTCAGGAAGGATGTCGGGAAGGATGTCGGAGAGAATAAGCTTTTTGCAGAATCCACTATAAACAGTGCAAAGGAGCGTAGAAAGAAGATTTTATCTTTATTAAGACCAAATCCAACAATATCTGCACATGAAATCGCATTGGTTCTTAATGTATCTATCAGAACAATTGAAAGGGATTTTGAATGGCTGAAGAAAGCTAGAGTCATAATGCGTGACGGAGCTGATTTCGGTGGGAAATGGGTGGTTCTGCATAATGAGAATCTAAATCCATGATAATAACATCTCAGAAACCAATACGAGGTTATCAACATATTTGGATCTCTCCAAACGGCGTAGAAATTCTTCCTGGCAAAAAAGCTGCAAGCAGAGCTGATAGCTCCTGCCACTTTCAGCAGCTTTATTTTTTCAGCCGTGCAAGCACGGAAGCAGCGATATCAGCCACCCAGCAGTACCTCCATTACATCAATCATTTTTTTATAAACCCGCATTTCCTTTGCGTAAATTGAAAGATTTCTTAGGTTCTTCTTTTTATCGGCAGCATAAGTATTGAGCGCCTTATTAAACATTTCGTTGTCCAGCTTTGTGCGGTATTTGAAACAGTCACAAATCGTGCGTTCCCGATCATAAACAGCAAGATGCACTCCATTAAAATCTCCGATTGTTTTTCCGAGATCAAACAAGGTAGGCTGTACAAAATACACTTTTGTTGCCAGAGAATCGATATGAAGCCTTGTCCGTGAAAAGGTACGGGGTACGGCAATTGACCATAGCCTGGGTAAAAAATCGCTGTAACCATAATAAAACAGTGCCGATTCCATGCATACGATGCTTTCAGGAAGGAGAGAGGCGATCACCTGTTCTTCTTTTACATCTTCCCTCCCTGCGAGTTTGTAATAGCCATGTCTGATGCGTTCAATATAACCCTCTTTGCATAGATTTGCTACATCATAGTTGGTAAGTCCTTCAGCAACAAAATCAGAAGTTTTTGCAATACCGTCGTTGTTATTTATTATATTTTTTATGGTTTCTTTTTTGTTCATTTGTTCACCAACTTTCAATTCACAGTTTATTTGTACTGTGTTCGAGAAATATTATATAATCGAGACGATATCAACAACTTTTGAAACACAGATTATAATATATTGTGTAATTTAAATTGCCTTGAAAAAGTTAATACAATACGGCTACTCGGTTAGAGTTGCTTTTACATTTTCAATCGGCTAGTGAGTAACTATTGTTATTATTTAAATAATATAACATATGAATAATAATTATTTCTATTGCTAGTGGATATACAAGGATCTCAGATATCTCAAATAGAGCTGGCATACAGGTTTGTTCCCGCCCTTCGTATATGACGAAACTTAAGGAAGTAGGAGTCATAGATAAGATAACATCACTTGGAGAAAGCAATAAAAAGGGTCTATGGAGGGTGTCCAATTTACTCTTTCGGTTCAATTCATTTTGGTGGATGTGGAATATTTCGACTGTTGTATCTGGACATATGGAGGAGGCATATGATCAGGTTGTCCTACCATATCTAAATGACTGCATGGGTAAGGTCTTTGAAGAGATTGCAAAGCAATACATAGAAAAATATGCAGATTTGCCATTTCCATTAGGGGAAGTATCTACTTGGTGGGGTGGAAGTAGCCATTTGAAAAAGAGATAGATATCGTTGCACGTTCTGCAATAAGCAATGAAACAATCATAGGTAGGGCAAAATAACGGGAACGTAAAATGCCTTTATCTGAACTAGATCTTATGTGTACTTATTCATCTGAGATGGGTGGAAATGGACAATG
>CASFSC010000225.1 GCA_949296995.1 uncultured Alistipes sp.
ATCACCAACAATAAAGCTCCAGCTATTTCCATAGGCAACAATATTATGCACGCTATGTATATCAAAGGATTAACATATACACTTATCCCCAACCTACTGAATACGAATACCTGCAGCAAGATCGTCACTATAAACATAATCACATATTCTACGATTCTCTGCATAATCAATAACTTTGAGGATTTACTACACTTTGTTCCAGGGCATTTATTTCTCCGTAATCAAGGTTTTTGGCGACAATAACATTATTTATCGCAGCCATATTGACATTCAATTTAACCTTGATATCGTAGAAAGTAGCATTCTTCAATTCGAAACTTTCGACAGTTCCTATCATTAAATCGGGAGGGAATCTAAGCGAATGGCTTGAAGTTACAATAGTATCTCCCTTTTGCACATCAGCATACTTCGGTACTTCCGAGAGCATTACATGTTCATAACTCAAACCGTCCCAATAAATGGTTCCGAAATAATCGCTTCCTTTGATTTTACCGCCAGTACGGAATTCACGATTCAAAATTGACATACATATCGAAAACCGTCCGGAACACCCCATCACATATCCCAATATAGAATTTCCGGCAATAACAGCCATATCCGGTTGAATTCCATCCATTTCCCCTTTATTGAGAGTAATATAATTTTCCTGACGGATAATGGAATTATTAATTACCCGCGCATTGTAATATTCCCAATGGCGAGCTCCATTTTCTGCAAAATACGATGAATCCATCACAATACCTGACGAATCGTTCGCTTGAACTATATTAGAATAGCTATCGAATTTATTATATAAATCCGTCAATTTTTTTGTAAGGATTTCATTCTCTTTACGCAGATGAAAATAATCCTGTATACCGGATATTTTCGAATGCATGCCTCCAACCACATAGTTCGATGCCGTGACCAATCTGGCTTTGGTAAAACTCGTACTGTTGGCATAATAATGCAAGGCCAACGCTTCAAGAACAATAAATATCAATACGAAATGTATTCTTTTTATAAATAGGATAAGTTTGATCATCCTTTCCTGGCTGCATTATTATTGACACATATATCTGTTCCTACCTCATCAGGAATGAAAAACGGCCTATATTTTTCAAAGCTATTCCCGTTCCTCTCGCGACTGCACGCAAAGGATCTTCTGCTATATGGAATGGTATATTCGTTTTTTCATACAAACGTCTGTCAAGTCCTTTGAGCAAAGCTCCTCCTCCGGCGAGATATATCCCATTTTTAGCAATATCGGCGTACAATTCGGGAGGCACTGTTTCCAATACTTTCATAATTGCTGCATCGACTTTGACCAACGATTTTTCAAGGGCATAAGCCATTTCGCTGTATGATATGGTAAGCACCGAAGGTAATGAAGTCAATATATTAGGACCTGTAATTTCATAATCCTCAGGTTCTTCATCCAATTCAGAAACAGCGGCACCCACTGCAATTTTAATATCTTCGGCCGTACGTTCACCGATACGCATATTATGTTGCTGACGGATATAAGTCTGAATATCTTCGGTAAATACATCTCCTGCGACATTGATACTTTCACTGCAAACGATACCCCCGAGTGAGATACATGCTATTTCGGTAGTACCACCACCTATATCGACAATCATGTGTCCCTCAGGAGCTTCCACATCGAGTCCTGCGCCAAGCGCTGCTGCCATAGGTTCATATATCATATAAACTTCACGTCCACCAGCATGTTCCGCAGAATCGCGGACAGCTCTTATTTCGACATTAGTTGATCCAGAAGGTATACATATGACCATTTTCAGCGAAGGACTGAACAGACGGCCATTGCTTTTAACCATTTTGATAAGTCCCCTAAGCATCATTTCAGCTGCATTGAAGTCCGCAATCACACCATCCTTAAGAGGGCGTATCGTTCTGATATTCTGATGCGTTTTACCATGCATCTGACGTGCTTTCGCACCTATTGCCACAAGTTTACCTGAATGTTGGTCGACAGCCACGATCGACGGCTCGTCAACCACGATTTTTCCATTATTAATAATAATCGTGTTAGCAGTACCGAGGTCGATAGCCAACTCCTGTGTCAACGAAAATAGGCCCATATTCAAATCTGTTTTTAATGTTTAAAATGCCTCAAGCCGGTAAATACCATAGCCATTCCGTTAGCGTTGCAGTAATCGATTGTTTCCTGATCGCGAATAGATCCTCCCGGCTGAATAATAGCATCTACTCCTTCGGCATGTGCCAGTTCTGCACAATCGGCAAATGGGAAAAAGGCATCGGATGCCATAACTGCACCTTTCAGATCGAAACCGAAACTTTTAGCCTTTTCGACAGCCTGTTTCAGGGCATCCACACGTGAAGTCTGGCCTATACCGCTTGCCAACAACATACCATTTTTTGCAAATACGATAGCATTACTTTTCGAATGTTTAACTATTTTGTTTGCAAATATCAGATCTTTCATCTGTTCGGGTGTAACTTTCTTTTCGGTCACATAACGCACTTCACTGTCAACGCCTCCCACTTTCAGATCACGGTCTTGGACGGCAACCCCGTTTAAAAGAGAACGGAACTGTTTAGGGCAACGGGTAGTATCTTTGAGTTTAAGGATAATTCTATTTTTTTTGCTTTTCAACGTTTCGAGAGCTGCGTCAGTATATGAAGGAGCTGCAATAACTTCTAAGAAAAGTTTGTTTATATCATCTGCCGTAGCTTCATCCACCTCACGATTACATATCAGAACACCGCCGAAAGCTGAAACCGGATCTCCAGCCAAAGCATCTTTCCAGGCTTCGAACAAAGTTTCACGAGTAGCTAACCCGCAAGCGTTATTATGTTTGATAACGGCAAACGTAGGTTCGGAAAATTCATCGATCAGATTTATCGCTGCATCTATATCGAGCATATTATTATATGAAATTTCCTTACCGTGCAGCTGTTCGAACATTTTGTTCACATCGCCAAAGAACATTGCACTCTGGTGAGGATTCTCACCGTAACGCAACGTCATACCGTCGGTAAAATTGGATTTGAAAGCAGGAATATTCTCCTTGCGATTAAAGTAATTGAATATCGCGCTGTCGTAATATGAGCTGACATTGAAAGCATAAGCTGCAAAACGACGACGTTGTTCTATTGTTGTAGAACTGTCTTGTGAAGATATGATATCGTAGAATTCGCCGTATTGATCCACAGAAGGAACAATCACCACATCCTTATAATTTTTTGCTGCGGCACGAATAAGCGAAATACCACCTATATCTATTTTCTCAATAATATCCTGTTCAGATGCTCCAGAAGCCACCGTTTCTTCGAAAGGATAAAGGTCAACTATTACAAGATCTATTTCAGGGATACCATATTCGGCCATCTGAATATTATCTGTTTCATTGTCACGTCTTGCAAGAATACCTCCGAAGACTTTAGGATGCAGCGTTTTCACCCTTCCGCCCAGGATCGAAGGATAACCTGTAAGGCTTTCAACCGCAATGGCTTCAATACCCAATCCGTTTATAAATGCAAGGGTTCCGCCGGTAGAATATATTTTAACATTGTCGGCGGCAAGTTTTCTGACTATTTGCTCCAAACCGTCTTTATAATAGACTGATATGAGCGCACTTTGTATCTTTTTCACTGTCCTCAAAAAATTACTGATTACTAATCGTGCAAAGGTACAAAAAAGCATATACTTATAAAAAAAATAACTCTCTTTTTAAAAATAAATTTATTTTATGTCATTCTATCTCTTCCAAAGATATATCCCATTACTGCGATAATAACGATTATTCATAAAAAATTCATAGCTTTGCCTATCGAATCAGATTACTGAAATGGCGTATTTAATAGAAAAAAAGTCACGATGCGCAGTTATCGGTTACGGCAGCTGGGCAACGGCATTGGTTAAAATATTTCTTGAAAACGAAACGACAGTCGGTTGGTATATTCGCAACCCGGAAGTCATGGAGTACATAAAGAGTAACAAAACCAATCCCCGATACTTACGCGATGTACATTTTTACACCAATAATCTCAAACCATCGAACGATATAAACGAAGTCGTACGCAATGCAGAACTTATCGTTTTGGCCGTACCATCGGTCTATTTGGAAAGCACTCTTGAACCACTGACTGAATCGCTAAAAGACAAATTCGTTCTTTCTGCAATAAAAGGTATCATTCCACAAGACAATATAACGGTAGCAGAATATATAAATACGTACTACGAAGTTCCTTTCGACCAAATAGGCATAGTCACCGGGCCATGCCATGCAGAGGAGGTCGCACTTGAAAGGCTCTCTTATCTGACAGTAGTATGCAAAAACCCTGAGAATGCCGTCATATTAGGAGAAAAAATCAACACCGGCTACATCAATGTCACATATTCTACAGACATATACGGAGCAGAATATGCATCGGTTTTGAAAAACATATATGCCATAGCGGTAGGCATCTGCATAGGCTTGGGATACGGAGACAATTTTCTTGCCGTTCTGATTTCAAACGGTGCGATGGAGATGACTCGATTCATAGAACAGACATATCCATCTTCTCGTAACACGTTTGCCTCGGCATATCTGGGAGACTTGCTGGTCACCTCCTATTCACAGTTCAGCCGCAACCGTACATTCGGTCTCATGCTGGGCAAAGGTTATTCGGTTAAATCGGCACAGATGGAGATGAGTATGGTTGCCGAAGGTTATTATGCTACGGACACCATAATGCAAATAAACAAAAAATACGAAGTTGATATGCCTATCGCCCAAGCCGTATACGACATAATTTATGGCGGGGCACATCCAGGAACGACCATAAAAAAACTGACAAAAAAATTAATATAATTATGAACAACATTATCGACGTCAACATTGACAAGATTTATGAAGCCGTACCGGCCTCAACAGTAAACGCACTTAAAGGAGAAATTGAAGCTGCCAACAAAATGCTTTATGATGGCAATGGCAAAGGCAATGATTTTTTGGGTTGGGTAGGCCTACCCCAATCAATCACTCCGGAAGAAATAGATACCATAAAAAAATGCGCTGCCTCTTTGGATTCTTTAGCTGAAGTTATTGTGGTAGTGGGTATCGGGGGTTCTTATCTCGGTGCCAAAGCAGTACTTGAAGCCATGAGCGATAGTTTCCAGTTACTTCATAAAAAACAGGACAAACCTATCATAGTTTTCGCAGGTCAGAATCTCAGCGAAGATTATATATACGAACTGCTTGCAGCGCTTCAACCTTACAAAATAGCGACAATAGTAATCTCTAAATCAGGAACAACCACTGAACCAGCCGTTGCATTCCGTATATTGAAAAAAGAGATAGAAAAACGTTACGGTAAAGAAGAAGCTTCCAAACGTATTGTTGCTGTAACAGATATGGCCAAAGGGGCGTTACGCACACTTGCCACACAGGAAAGATATGCCACATTTGTGATTCCAGACAATGTAGGAGGACGTTTTTCAGTACTTACACCAGTAGGACTGTTACCATTGGCAGCAGCCGGAATAAATATTGCAGAACTTGTCCGCGGAGCACAGGACATGGCCAAAGCTACTGGGCCAGATGTTCCTTTCGAAAAAAATCCATCTGCCATTTATGCTGCAGCCCGCACGGCACTCTATCGTAAAGGATATAAAATAGAAATTTTGGCCAGCTATAATCCGAAATTGCAATATGTTTCAGAATGGTGGAAACAACTTTACGGAGAAAGTGAAGGCAAGGAAGGCCAAGGTATTTTCCCTGCAAGCGTTACACTTACCGCCGATCTGCACTCTATGGGTCAATATATCCAACAAGGAGAACGTTCGCTTATAGAAACAGTCATCAGCATATCCAAACCGGCACACTCTGTAGTTATTGAATCTGACGCAGAAAATCTGGATGGGCTTAATTTCCTTGCAGGCAAACGAGTTAGTGAAGTCAATCGTATGGCAGAAATAGGGACCATGCTTGCACACGTTGACGGCGGAGTACCCAATATTTCAATTACATTGCCCGAAATCAACGAATATTATATAGGTGCATTGTTATATTTCTTCGAAAAAGCGTGCGGTATGAGTGGATACGCCTTGGGAGTCAATCCATTCGATCAGCCAGGTGTTGAAGCATACAAGAAGAATATGTTTGCCCTTCTCAACAAACCTGGTTACGAAGCTGCAGGCGAAGAACTTCGCAAAAGATTGTAAAATCTGACTCAAAAATAACGGAACAAACGAATTGATTTTAGAGGCACATTAACGACAAATCAAATCGTTTCAAATCAAATAATAAAAAGCCTCTCGGAAAAGAGGCTTTTATTATTTAAAGACACATATATAATATGCAAAATTAACTTAATAAATATCTTGCATTTTTAATCAATACATCACAAATCGACATTAGATCTTTTCAATTCATAATGGCCTCCATTATCAAGTATAAAATCTAATATTTCGCCAAATAAATTTTCTACTTCTGAAGGCACATACAAATTTGATGTTTCGCCAAATTTTTCAGATATAAGGCTAGGAAGATTTGTTAATTTAACATGCAGAAAATCGGAAATTTGACGAGCATCTGACTTATTTATAATTGCCTCAAATCTGGAATCATGTTTATGTTCGGCATAATCAATATTATCCAATCTTATAACAAGATTACCAAATATGTCAAATCCGACAACAATAGATGACCAAATTTCAAGATCATCATTCGATTCTACAATTACTTCTTCAAAGGTTAACATATAAAAAGCAGCTACATATTTCTTGGAAAATAATCATAATACGATAAAAGTACCTTAAAATGATATTACAAATTTACACATATAATATTCTAAATAATATTGCATTATAAATTTTCAGGGTCATATTTTGCTCTTATTAAAAAATCTGTAACTTAAATCAACACATTAATAATACCAGTCATAATTAACAAAAGTCGCTTAATCAGCTATATTCATACATATTCGCGATAACATCATCGACTAATAATTAATTTTATATAAAAGTTTTAATATTTTACTACTGATATAATATAGACATAATACTTTTTATACTATTTATTATAA
>CASFSC010000226.1 GCA_949296995.1 uncultured Alistipes sp.
GGACGAATAGCTGCATGAGGACAAACGTAAGCACATTGATTACACTGTATACAGTTTTCAGATTGCCATTCAGGAACGTTAATTGCAATACCGCGTTTTTCATAAGCGGCAGTTCCATTATCCCATGTGCCGTCTTCACGACCGTTGAATGCACTTACAGGCAGGTCATCACCTTTAAGAGCGTTGATCGGTTCAACGATTTTTGAGATAAATTCAGGTACATCTGTACGATGTTCAACAGGTTTTACCTCTATTGAAGCCCATTCAGCGGGTACTTCGATTTTTGTTACATTACCACCTTTTTCAACAGCGGCATAGTTCATATTTACGATATCTTCACCTTTTTTGCCGTAAGATTTGTATATCGCTTTTTTCATCTGTTCAACAGCCAGATCGTAAGGTATTACGCCTGACAATTTAAAGAAGGCACTTTGCATTATGGTATTGGTACGGTTGCCCAAACCTATTTCAGATGCGATCTTAGTAGCGTTGATGATGTAGAAGTTTATTTTGTGAACTGCCAAATACTTTTTCATGTCGTCAGGCAGATGTTTCTTGGTGGTTTCTTCATCCCATATACTGTTCAACAGAAATGTTCCACCATCTTTCAACCCTTTCAAAAGGTCGTATTTGCCGAGGTATGAAGGAACGTGGCATGCGACGAAATCAGGTGTGTTCACCAAATATGGGGAACGGATAGGGGTATCACCGAAACGAAGGTGAGATGATGTATATCCTCCCGATTTTTTAGAGTCGTATGAGAAATAAGCCTGGCAATATTTGTCGGTATTTTCACCGATGATCTTGATAGAGTTTTTGTTGGCACCTACTGTCCCGTCGGCTCCCAAGCCGATAAAACGAGCTTCGAAAGTACCGGCATTTTCGAGATTGATTTCCGGACCGATAGGCAGAGACCTGAAAGTAACGTCATCCACAATACCGAGAGTAAAGTGGTTTTTAGGTTCGTTAGCTTTGAGGTTATCATATACTGCGACAATTTGTGCAGGGGTAGTGTCTTTTGAAGAGAGACCGAAACGTCCGCCTATGATAAGCGGTTGTTTATCCATTTCGTAGAATACTTCTTTAACGTCGAGGTAGAGGGGTTCTCCATTTGCTCCCGGTTCTTTTGTACGGTCCAGAACGCAGATGCGTTTAACTGATTCGGGAAGTACGTTGAGAAGATATTTAGGTGAGAACGGGCGGTATAAGTGTACACTGATAAGACCGACTTTCTGACCTTTTGTTTGCAGGTAATCTATCGTTTCCTTAATTGTTTCAGTGATAGATCCCATTGCAATTATTACATTTTCAGCATCCTTATCACCGTAGTATGTGAAAGGTTTATATTCACGTCCTGTAATTTTGCTGATGCCTTCCATCGCTTCTGCAACCATATCGGGCAGAGCATCATAAAATTTGTTTGATGCTTCGCGTGTTTGGAAATATATGTCAGGGTTTTGTGCAGTACCACGTGTTACAGGTGATTCAGGATTGAGTGCGCGTTTACGGAATGCAGCCAATGCGTCTTTGTCGAGCATTGCTGCCAAGGCAGTTTCGTCGATAAGTTCGATCTTCTGTATTTCGTGAGAAGTACGGAACCCGTCGAAGAAATGAAGGAATGGAATACGTCCCTTGATTGCCAATAGGTGTGCTATCCCGGCCAAGTCCATTACTTCTTGAACGCTGCCGGTAGCCAACATTGCAAATCCGGTCTGGCGAGTAGCCATAACGTCTTGGTGGTCACCGAAAATAGATAGAGAAGATGCTGCCAAAGCACGTGCCGATACATGGAATACTCCCGGAAGAAGTTCACCGGCGATTTTGTACATGTTTGGAATCATCAACAACAGACCTTGAGATGCGGTAAAAGTAGTTGTAAGTGCACCGCTCTGTAATGAGCCGTGTACAGCTCCTGCTGCTCCTGCTTCCGACTGCATTTCGACGACTTTTACAGTTTCGCCGAAGATGTTCTTACGTCCGTTTGCAGCCCATTCATCGACATATTCTGCCATGGTGGACGAGGGCGTAATCGGGTAAATTGCAGCTACTTCGCTGAACATATACGCGATATGTGCAGCCGCATAATTACCGTCACAAGTGATAAATTTCTTCTGTGCCATTTGTTAGGTGTTATATTCGTTTTAAAATTTAAGTGAAATCAGGTTGAATTTGAAAAAATCAGACGCAAATATAATTATTAATTTTAACATATTGACCATAATAATAGCTGTTTTGCTGAAAATCTGCTATTTTTGTCGAATTGAAAATGAGGCTTATAATCCAGAACTTATGCGTTATCTGCTCCGGCTCATAGTTTATATATTTATATTTTTGCTAACGTTTTCGTTGAGTCAGGTATTGTTGTTGAGGTTTGTTCCCGTTATGGTGACCCCACTCAAAGTGATACGTTATGTAGAAAATTTTCCTGAAAAAGGTATGGCAGTCGATTCGAAATGGGTATCGATTTCCTCCATAAGTACGGATATGCAACAGGCCGTAATAGCTACCGAAGATAATAATTTTCTTATTCATAATGGGTTCGATTGGGATGCCATAGATAAGGCAAGGGAAAGCAATCGTCAGGGTAAACGTCTGCGCGGAGCGAGCACTATTTCACAACAGACGGCAAAAAATGTTTTTTGTACACATGACCGCACTTGGTTGCGTAAAGGTATCGAAGCGTATTACACGGTTTTGATAGAGATGTTTTGGCCTAAACAGAGAATAATGGAGGTTTATCTGAACGTTATAGAAACAGGTAAAAACATGTATGGTGTAGAGGCTCCTGCGCGCAAGGTTTATGATAAGAATGCCGATAAACTTAACAGATATGAGGCTTCGATGATAGCCACAGTGTTGCCCAATCCTCTTAAAATGAAATTGGTTGCACCATCTAATTATATGGTCAGACGTGCTGCTCAGGTACGAACATTGATGAATTTGCTTCCGCCTGTTGATTATGAAAATCCGGAAACTCCGAAAAAAGTAAAAAATAGACAATGATATCATATTCAGAATATACTTTGCCCAACGGGCTGAAGGTTATTGCGCATCGCGATAAGACTTCCAAGATGGCTGCTATGAATATTATCTACAAAGTAGGGTCGCGCAATGAATCACCTTTGCGAACAGGTTTTGCGCATCTTTTTGAACACTTGATGTTCGGAGGGAGTGTTAATATTCCCGATTTCGATATGCCAGTGCAAATGGCTTGCGGAGAAAACAATGCTTTTACCAATAATGACTATACCAATTATTATATAACTCTTCCGACAGATAATATCGAAACAGCATTTTGGCTTGAGAGCGATCGGATGCTGGGTCTTGCCTTCAATGAGAAAAGTTTGGAAGTACAGCGTAAAGTGGTTATTGAGGAGTTCAATCAACGTTATTTGAATCGTCCTTATGGTGACTTGTGGCTATTATTACGACCGTTGGTATATAAGGTTCATCCTTATCGTTGGGCTACGATAGGAATGACGCCAGACCATATTGCATCGGCTACGATGGAAGAGGTCAAGACATTTTATAAACGTTATTATAATCCGGATAACGCTATTTTGTCGGTAGCTGCCGATATTAGTCCCGATAAAATTTTCGAGATGGCTGCAAAATGGTTCGGAGAGATTCCTTCTGGTGGCTTTTATAAAGAGATTCTGCCACAGGAACCGCTGCAAACGGGAAGTCGTAGATTGGAGGTTGTGCGCGATGTCCCGGCAACGGTTGTAACCATTGTATTCCATATGGGAGGACGTGTGTCAAGGGAATATAATATATGTGATGTCGCTTCGGATATCCTTTCTTCAGGCAATTCATCCCGTATGTATAGGGAACTTGTGCAGGAAAAGCGTCTCTTTTCGAGTGTCAATGCTTACGTTTCAGGAGAACTTGATCCTGGACTTTTTGTAGTTACAGGACATCTTATGCCGGGTGTCTCTGTCGAACAAGCCGAAGAGGCGCTATGGGAACAGCTCGAAAGAATAAGTAAAGATCCTGTGGCCGATTATGAATTTGAAAAGGTGAAAAATAAATTTGAAGCCAGTGTATTTTTCGGAGAGATCAATGTCATGAACAAAGCCATGAATCTCGGCTTTTATGATATGTTGGGTGATGTTTCGCTCGTTAATCGTGAAGTGGAACAGCATAATTCCGTAACCAAGGACGAAATAATGGAGACTTCTTCCAGATTGTTCGTTCCTGAAAACAGTTCAACATTAATTTATATGTCCAGTCATGAAAATAAATAGAACTACTCCTCCAGCTATAATCATACCTGACAACCTCTCTATGCCTGCTTCCCGGTTGATAACTGCCGATAATGGTATAGATCTTCATATTTTGAATAGTGGAGATTTGCATGTTATTCGTCTCAGTTTGGTTTTCAGGGCCGGTACTGCATATCAGAAGTATCCTTTTTCGGCTTCTGCGGCGTTAACACTGTTAAACGAGGGGACATTAAAATACAATTCTGCAGAAATTGCTGAAAAACTGGATTTTTACGGCTCATATTATGACGCCAATATTGATAGGGATTATTCGGTGGTGACAATATGTAGTCTATCGAAATTTTTTAAGCCTACGTTGGAATTGCTCGAAGATATTGTTATAAATCCGACATATCCGGAGCATGAATTCAAAACGTATGTAGATAAACGTAAACAGGCTCTTGCAATAGATAGGGGTAAAGTAGCTTTTCGTGCTCGTGAGATGTTTGCCTCCGCATTGTTTGGTGAAAAACATCCTTATGGGATTTACTCTGCTGCAGACAAGTATGATTTGCTTAGAATTTCCCATCTTAAAGAGTTCCATTCAGCGCATTATGGAGCGGGAAATTGTTTTGCCGTCAGCAGCGGGTTGATAGATGATGATAATGCCGCAGCCATAAGCAGATTTTTGTCGAAAATTCCTGTGTTGGCCTCTATTCCTCAAGAAAAATTACCGGCAGTTGAAAAAACTTCATATGTCTATTCCGAACAGAAAGATGCAGTTCAGTCGGCCATACGTGTCGGACGGAGGATGTTTCCCCGCAACCATCCGGATTATATCGGGATGCAGGTATTGTGTACCGTGTTAGGCGGATATTTCGGGTCACGCCTCATAGCGAATTTGCGGGAAGACAAGGGGTACACTTATGGAGTTTTTGCAGCTATGGTAAATCTTGAAAATGAGGGTTATATGGCTATAGCGACCGAAGTAGGGGTACAGTTTACCGAAGCCGCCGTTGAGGAGATATTTTTTGAAATCGAATGTCTTAAGAATGAACTTATTGATCAGGAAGAACTTGCCATAGTTAAGAATATGATAATAGGTGAACTTATGCGTATTCTTGACGGACCTTTCGGAATAGCCGATATAATGATAGAGAATATTCAGAATGGTACTGACAACAGTTATTTGCCACGTTTCATTGAAGAGATAAATAGAATTACTCCTGTGGATTTGCAACAATTAGCCCAAAAGTATTTTATAAGAGATGAGTTCGTAACAGTTATTGTGGGTAAAAAGTAACGTTATAATTTTTGAATCTTTGTTTTGGTAATATTTGTCATATCATTGATTTGACTTTTATGTATTTTATATTGTGTTATATATTGACAATAAGTCGTCATGTATTTTATTGAATATAAAACACATAACATAGTTTTTATTTTCTATTATTTTTGATTTTCTCTATATTAATCGGAATTCATTTTCTTTGATGCATCATATCAACAATAAAAATGAAAATATTTTTCATTGCTAAAGTGTTGCTTACAGATTTATTCGCGGCCATATGATATAAACAACTGTTATTAAATATTATACTCTTTTTATTTATTCCGAACTTTTTAAAAGACGGATTGACGAGCATGATTAACATGCGATACATGAACGGGAAACGATACAGCGGATGTAACCGCAATGTGAGTATTGGACGTACAGGTTATGAACGAAGATCAGGACAAAGCAAATGTTCATTATATGCAAAATAAGGCAAGAGATTTTCAATCTCTTGCCTTATTGTTCTGTATTGGGGAATTCGTCGGCGACTTTTGTGCACGAAAGAACGAAACTCATTTGGTCGTAAACAATTTCCCTATTTTATTTCATATGGTTAACATCAGAAACAGCAGAGAGATTAAATCCTATTATTTACTGCTGTTTCTGATTTATATGATAAATTAAAAGTTATACCCTGCCGAAATATAGAATGAACCGTTTCGAAGTTTCGGGTCACCTGTCTGGTAATTTTTAGGCAGGTTGACGAAGCTCAGGTCATATCCGCATCCGAAGTAGATGCTGTTCACCAATGCGCCCAGCGCAATTTTCAGTCCCACATCGCCGCGTTTCAGCCCTCCGTTCGAACCGAACAGATCGGCACTCTGAGTCTGTCCCATGAAAGTCTGTTTGATCGTTCCCGAAACTCCGAAGGAGAAGAAGGGGCCTAAAGCTGGCTGGATGGCCCAATTGTTATTGATCTGGAAGCGATAAGCGAACATCGCCGGAACCTCCAAATAGACCAGATTCAGCGTGTTCGAAGTTCCAGCCTGGGTGAGTTTCCCTCCTTTGAATTCCAACATCACTCCCGGTTCAAAAAAGATAGGGGTATTGGACGAAAGCTGCAAACGATACAAACCGCCCAGATGGAACCCCACTTTAGAGTTGTAATTAGTCATGCTGGCAATGTTCACACCGGCACGTACTCCGAAACCGTTATCTTGGGCATAGACATTTAACCCAAGAAAAATCATAACAATAAATAAATAAATCTTTTTCATAATTCGAACAATTAAAAAATGAATAATATGTTTTTTGAAAGATGAGAAATATGTTCATATACAAAGTATTTTACTGTGCGTTGTACCTGTGTTGGATCGGACCACCTTTCTAAACGAGCGCAAATTTCTTCCCGTTCGTGAGACTGATCTCCCCGGCAACTTCGTACTGTTCGCCCAAATGGCCCCGCTTGATTTCGATAGTACATGCCTTTACTTCTCCATTATTAGAGAGATATCTCTCTACCCTTTTGTCATTCTCATACAAATCGAAAACAATATTCATAATGCGCAAGTGTTTGTTCTCTTGGCTTCCGTCCCAGGTGTAGGTGCCGGAAACAAGCAAGTCATAGCACATTTTCTGAATCTCTCCTCTTTCCAGTTTCGCAACCTCTTCATTCAGGCAGCAACAATGAAGGTTAAGAACCCTGCCGGTTCCCAATTCGCCATATCCGTTGATATAA
>CASFSC010000227.1 GCA_949296995.1 uncultured Alistipes sp.
GATTTTTCGTAAAGGTTTCCTCTCGAATCTTTCAGAGCATACTTGCTCACCCATACCGTTGCGGCGAGGTCATCTCCTTTGAAATATTTTTTTGCCTCCTCTACCGCTTCGTTGTACTGATAGACGGTCATGGTTTTCGTCTCGTTGTTTTGTTGTTTCTCTGCCATGATTTTACAACTCCTCGTTTATTTCCTCGATTCATTTTCGGTCCGAAGAAATGGGACCAAAATTCCATTACAAGATTACGAACTCTTATTTTCTCGCAAAAGAGCTTCCGGTGAATCTTATCAATATTTTATTAACACTTTATATAAAGGGCTATTTTTCAAGGGTTACCGAAACCTTTTTGATTTTTCCTCCGAGTGGGGGGGCCAGTTTGGAGACTTTTACCCGAATGTGTTGGCTCTGCGGGAAACGGCGATAGATCGCGTCGATGATTCTTTGGGCAACGTGTTCTAAAATGTGTGATTCGACCGCCATTTCGTCACGGACGGTTTCGTAAACGGAGAGGTAGTTGATCGTGTCGTCCACGTTGTCGCTGGCTGCCGGCAGCGAGAGGTCGGCTTTGATCGCAACGTTTACCAAAAAGCGGTTGCCGACGATCCGTTCGAGCGGATAGCAGCCGTGGAAGGCCCGAAACTCCATCTCCTCTAATTCTATGATGCTTAAATTCACGATCGGTATATTTTTGATTATAATACAAAGATCGGGATAACCTCGTTTCGGAATTGGGCAAGTGTGGTAATTTTATCGACATTTTATCGGCAGAACGGGAAAGATTGCCTAAATGGATGTTTGAAGGTGTGTCTATCTGAAATGGAAAATATATATTGAGCGATTAACGGATCATAGGGGGAATGACGGATATATATATTCAAAAACATTCTCAGGTTAGGGAAACCATTGAAAAATGGGAAAGGGGATTATAATGACCTCCGATTTCCTAATGTACTAAATGGTATGAGTTCGGAGTATAGGGGAAAGATATACGAAGCGGGAAAGGATGACCAATAGAATAATTAACTATTTTTATAATGTTATTGTCAGTTCAAAAAATAGAAAGCTTACAATTTCATTGCACTTATCGTTTTATTGTGTACATTTATATTTCGAAAGAGATATTTCTCTTCCAATGATAATCCAGGAGTGTTGTACCTATCTTATCTAAAGGAGGAAGCATGAAATTTGGCCTCGAAAAATCAGATGATAGTTCTCATATTATGGCGAGAACCGTAATTTATATAGGTTGATTCTTCTTCCTCCAATAAACATAAAATAAGTATACAGTTTCACACTTCATGATGTTGAACACAATTTGTTTTTCGGAAACTGGAAAGACACGAAATTTTGTTATGAAATTGGTTAGATTTTGGAATGTCGGGTTACTACTTTGTGCAGCGTGTTGTATCATGTCCTGCGAGGATGGCGATGATGGTGACAATGGAATTAACGACGGAGGTGATGGAGGCAGCATATTCAATCCGAACGATCCAAATGAATTTGACGAATGGGATGGCTCTTCTTCCGACATATCATGGTATAATGGCGAGAATACGTTGTTTCAGTTGAAAAGCGCAGCACAGTTTATAGGTTTTGCCGAGCTTGTAAATTCAGGAACCGATTTTAAAGATAAGACCGTCACGTTGGAGGTCAATGTGAAACTGAACGAAGAGTTGAAGTTTGATGCAGATCACAATGTTACAAATGCCAACGAACTTCGGAAATGGCAACCGATAGGCAATTCGATACATCCTTTTACGGGTATATTCGACGGCAAAAATCATGTGATAAGCGGAGTATATTGTACCTATGACGATAACGTGTCCACAAGTAAGCCTGCAGGTCTTTTCGGTTTATTGAAGTATGGGAAGCAAAGTACGAGCAGAGAATACGCGATTAAGAATTTATGTGTTACGGGGTCGTTTGTCAAAGGATACAAAGCGGGAGCCATAGTCGGAGAAGTACAAGGCGATACATATATATCAAAAGTAATAAATTGTTCCAATGCAAGCGTGGTTAAAGGGGCCATAGCAGGCGGAGTAATCGGATACGTCAACGACGATGGCCAAGTTGAAAATTGTGCCAATACAGGTTATATAGAGAGTAATGTCGAAGGCAAAGCCGGTGGCGTAATAGGTGAGTGCAACGGTTATGCCGAATATTGCCATAACTTAGGAGAGGTAAAAGGACGTTATGCAGGAGGCATCATGGGTATGTCGGACGGTAAGATTGCGTACTGCTATAACAAAGGAACAATAAAAGTCAAGGAAAAGGCAAATGACATTTTATGCACGTTAGGCGGAATTATTGGCGAAGCAAACGGCAATACCATATAAACGATAGTAAACTTCCGGGAATCCGTGCAGATATTTTACGCTTTTGCCTCCTATTAACTGAATTAGTCAAGACTTAATCTGACAGTTGCGCATAAAAAAAGAGTAGATTTGTAACATAAAAGCAGATTAAGTTATGACCACATCAGAAAAAGTCATCAAGAACAAACTGGGACTGCTTGAACTGTCCCAACAGTTGGG
>CASFSC010000228.1 GCA_949296995.1 uncultured Alistipes sp.
TTTAAACCAGCTTTCCGCAAAGACCCGTTACATCGTGTCTTGCAATGCCGACCTGCCCAGTTTTACTTTCCCCGAACAAGCGGAAACAAACGCATGGAGCAAGTTTATGTACATCACTCCCATGACTGCTGAAAACATGTCTTCGCATACCGAAATGGCAGACCAAGTAATGGCAAACATCGTATATGAAGCCTCAGCAGATGGTTCTACCTGGCTTCCGGCTACATACGATGCAGCTAAAGAGAAGTGGGTAATTAAAGACTTGCAGCCAGAAACACAATATACAATCCGCTCTCGGTTTGGCGGGGTGATTAGTACGAATACGCAAACGCTTACTACGGAGAATGCGCAAGAGTTGGAAAATGGAGAAATGGAATCGTGGCATCAGGAAACTGTTTATAACACTTCTGATCCATTAAATTGTGATATTATTTTAGATGTTTTTGATACTTGGGCAACAAGAAATGAACGTACAACCTATGGGGCAAAAAATCCAGATGGACGAACATTACAATGGAGATGGTGTTCAGGTACCTGGAGAATGGAAAATAGTTCAACTGGAGGGAATGCGGCTGAGATATCTACTTTAGCTTTTTATAATCAAAAAGTTGGCACATTCGATTGGATATCTAATGTATATAATACGGTTAAAAAAAATTGCAGCATATATACAGGATTGTTGTTTTTAGGTTCATATGAATTGGATATGTCAAATCCTGACAATGACTTTTTAAATTTAGGCATATCACATGAAGCACGTCCTATTTCCATTTCGTTTGATTATGATTATACTCCAGTTAGCGGAGACGCATCCATTATGTATGCTAAAGTTTACGATGCTTCAGGTAATGAAATAGCAACAACAGAAATATTCAATGAAACAAATACAACAAATGGATTTGTAAATAAAACAATGGTATTAAATTACCAAAATGCAAATGTCAAAATTGATAAACTTACTGTGTTTTTCCAATCAGGAACTGATACAGATATCAATAAGATGAAAGCTGTAGATACAAGTTCGACTCCTCATGCAAGAGCTCGTGTGGTCGGCAGTATATTAAAAATCGATAACGTCAAATTGAATTACGACTATGAATAAGATAATAGTAAAATCATTCTTGATTCTCGCAACGATAGGCTTGTTTGCATCCTGTACCAACGAACAAGAAGAGCCCAGCGTAGAAGAATACGGGACAGTCCGTTTTGCCATCGGTTCGGAAGAATCACGTGCACTTACGTATGACAAAGACGCTTTTCAAGTATCCGTAAAGCAAGGCAACACGACGGTAGTAAGACCGCAAGCCTATAGCGCATTGCAAAACGGTGTACTAATAAAAGTAGGAAGCGGCTATCAGGCATACGCCGAGAGTTGTTCGGAAAGTGAAGCGGAAAGCGCAAACGAAGGCTGGGGATGCATCCGCTATTATGGTGCATCGGAACAATTCTCCGTAGCAAAAAATGAAGATGTAACCACCAATATACCTTGCGAAATGGTGAATGCCGCAGTATCTATTCAGGTAGACGAACAAGTCGCAAGCAATTTTCCAGCTTATCAGCTTACATTAACCGCAAGCGATGACAACACCCGAAACCTGACATTTACCAACGCATCGGCAAACAATACGGCA
>CASFSC010000229.1 GCA_949296995.1 uncultured Alistipes sp.
CAGATAACCAAAGGCATAAAACTCGACGACAACCACTATTTCAGATTTTTCCCCGTTTGGGGTGGATTACGCGGAAATTCGGGACTTATATTGTCACGAGCCAAGGGCGTATCTGCTGCAGCCGAACTTACCGGAGACAAAGAGCTGTTCAATCTCGTGCGAAACACTTTGCAATGGCATCTCGGGATGAATCCACTGTCAGAAAGCCTTATGTATGGAGAAGGATACAATTATTCAGCGCAATATACCCCTACCTCGGGAAATATGGTTGGTTCTCTGCCTGTGGGAATATTGACCAACGGTTATAATGATGTACCTTTGTATCCGGCACAAAACTGTTGGAATTATAAAGAGGTGTGGGTACATCCCTCATCACGTTGGTTATGGATTATGAGCGACATATTGAAGGCAGATCAACAAACCACATCTGAAAACGTCAAATAAACCCACATCCGAACACAGACGGAAACAGTAAAATAAAAAAGGAAAGAGAGATAAATCACAATATCCTATATCTATGTAAGATGGAAGGCAAAAAGGATAACAATATCGGCCAAAAAGGGAGAGAAGAGTGCGCAGCAAAATATGCCGATATCATTCTTCCTTTAGCCATAGACTCCGATACATATACATATGGTATCAGTCCGGAGATGTCTGCCGACATACATATCGGCAGCAGGGTCATTATACCATTGGGGCAAAACAAACATTATTCAGGCATCGTATATAAAATACACGGAAATCGACCTGACGTTAAAAACATAAAATATATTGAGACCATAGTCGATGACAGGCCAGTTGTCACACGGGAACAATTACATCTATGGGAGTGGATTGCCGATTATTACATGAGTTCTTTAGGTATGGTTATGCGCGCTGCCCTGCCGTCAGGATTGAAATTAAACGGATTTTCCCACCTCGAAGCCCTCAACGACGGTTATACCCCTCGTAAAATACCATTTATTTCACTGCACCCTTCGATAGATAACGAAAATAGACTCAATGCCATACTCGACTCACTAAAACGGTCGAAAGTACAATATCGAACAGTAATAGAATACATTGAACATATTGGAAGCATAGATTTTTCGAAACCGCAATCTATTCCAAGATCATCCTTTACGTCATCTTATTCGATTATCAAAAAACTTATAGAAAAAAACATTTTTTTACAAACCGAATCTGTGCTTCCCCCTGAAGAGATTACAAATATAATCTCGAAACTGCCGACATTGTCCGAAGTGCAGAATAAAGCATTGCAAGGCATTGATAAATGTTTCGAGAATAAGGATACCACTCTTCTGCATGGAGTAACAGGAAGCGGCAAGACAGAGATATACATACATTTGATAAGCAGAGAGTTAAAAGCGGGGAACAATGTTCTTTATATGCTTCCCGAAATAGCTCTCACTTCACAACTTATCTCAAGGCTCGAGAACTATTTTGGAGACAGAGTCATTGCCTACCATTCACGCATGACCGATAACAGCCGCGCCTCTGTTTATCTGCGTCTTTTAGAATCATCCGCTTCCAACAAAGAAGGATTACTTATAATAGGAGTACGTTCATCTGTTCTTCTCCCTACGCCCAAACTATCTCTGATAATCATAGATGAGGAACACGACCAAAGTTTCAAACAAAGCGACACCTCCCCACGCTATCATGCACGTGATACTGCTATAATACTTGCGGGATTATACAATGCTAAAATCCTGCTCGGAAGCGCCACACCATCTGTTGAATCCTATTTCAATGCCGTTTCAGGGAAAAAATATGGTTATGTAACTCTGACGGAAAGATATGGCGAGGCTACGCTCCCCGACATTATCATTTCCGATACATTACGTGCAGTGAAACGAGGAGAACGTCAAAACCACTTCAACCGTATCCTCATAGAACATATGGATATGACACTCAAAGAGGATAAACAAATTATTCTGTTTCAAAACAGAAGAGGTTTTTCCCCATTTGTTGAGTGCGGGAGCTGCGGTTGGACAGCTTCCTGTCCGAACTGCAATGTAACACTTACCTACCACAAGTCGGACAATGTTCTGAAATGCCATTACTGCGGATATACCACCCCTATGCCTCAAAAATGCCCCACATGCAAAGCTGAAGACCTTTTACCGAAAGGATTCGGGACTGAAAAAATCGAAGAAGAGATATTATCCATTTTCCCCGGGGCACGCGTAGAAAGATTGGATGCAGATACAGCTCAAAGCATGAAAAATTATCATCGTATTATCCGTTCTTTCGAACAGGGGACAACCGACATTCTGATAGGTACGCAAATGGTAACTAAAGGTTTCGATTTCGATAATGTTTCGCTCGTAGGTATTCTCAATGCTGACAATATGCTGAATTATCCTGATTTCAGAGCCTCGGAAAGAGCTTTTCAACTGATGCTTCAAATAGCGGGACGAGCAGGACGTAGAGATACTAATGGGATTGTTATCATACAAACTTCACAACCTTCACATCCCGTACTGCAATATATTTTAAAGAACGATTACGAAACATTCGTACGAAGTCAGTTAAGCGAACGTTTTTCATTCAACTATCCTCCTTATTGCCGTATTATCGAGATATCGATGTACCATCGTGACCCGATGCTATTGAACCGTGCCGTGAATCATTTTGCGGTCGGAGCGCGTAAAATTTTCGGACGACGTCTACTGGGACCAGAAGCTCCTCCCGTAGATAAAATAAAAGGTGATTACATACAGAGATTCATTCTCAAAATAGAGAGAGATAAATCCGTAGCAGAAGCCAAACGTTTGCTCAAAGAGTTGTTGAATGAAATGACTTCACATGAAGAATTCAGATATATCGGCATAAAAGCCGATGTCGATCCTCAATGATTTCATTTACCTTCTTTTTAAACTTCTCATTCTTGTATACAGACAAAAATATATTGGTAAATGTCGCGTAAAAACTACATTTTATTGACTTGTCGACATATATAATCAATTTATTATTGCTATCTTAGTTACATATACTGATACTTATAGACTATCAATTTATGTAAATTTGAATACATGGATTGTGATAAATAATGAAACTATAAATTTTCATTTTTAAATAAACTTAATAATCAAAAATTACTGACTGATCTTTAATCCCTCATTACCAAT
>CASFSC010000230.1 GCA_949296995.1 uncultured Alistipes sp.
TGGAGATATTCGGGCGCAACATCTCGGTCGAGGAACTCGCCCGGGTGCGCGGCACCATCTCCTACGAAGTGCTCACCTCCATCTCCGAGCGAGTGAAGCGCGTATATTTCCGCGAATAAACAAAAATCGTATGACAGTAAATAATATACAACCAGGGCTTTTTGGCCAAAAACATTCCAGCAGGGATTATTCGCAAGAAAAATTTTGGGGAAAGAATCAATTCAATAGTTCTTTTCCAGCATCGTTAGTTGCCTATATGTCATATAAAGGCATCGACCCTGTCTATATACGGATTGATAAAAACAATAAGATTGTACATACATATATCAGTGGAGAAGAATTATTCGGGATAAATCCCTTGGCTGACAACCTGTATTATAACTTTGAGACAAACTATGTTCCATACGAAAAATTTTACACGGGCAAACGTGAACATATTGATTTGGTTCTTACTGACTATAATACAGAACAAGCCATAAAAGGGTTGGAAATAAAATTAACGGCTTTGCCCGACAGTACCACCGATGCATTAGACGAGGACCATTATAGTTGTGAAATAGTAGTACGCCCAAGTACAATATGCTATTTGGCTTGTAGCATTTGTCGTGAGTACGATACGCCCAAGGGGCGAAATAAATTAAAAAATTTATTAGGCAACTTCCCTAAAATAAAACATTGGGATGTAGCCGACGAAGTTCTGCCTTTCTATCCCGAAATTTTGTCGGCAATAGAAAATGTGGCAAAAGATATGTACCTTCGTCAATCTCCATTGATGATTCAACCTATTTGGAAGACGAATGGGCGCAAACCTCAGTTGGCCGACAATTGCTTAGATGTTTTTGTGTGGTCAAATCTTGCTGCTATACACATGTGTATGCAAGGAGAAAGGAATATAACTAAAATAGCACGGCAAAACAGGAGTATAATATGGATTTACAAAATGCTGTTTGATTTTTATGTATATGGGCATTTTGATTACGACAATACCATAAATGACTTGTCATACGGCACAAAAAATGATAAAGCATTTGCTATAAGTGGACAAGTTTCATATCCGTTATTGCGAAGCCCTCAATTAAGTAAGCCACGTATCAGAAAAGACGAAATTAAAAACATCATTTTGGGCGGAGGACAAAACCTATTGAGCCCAGAGCGGAGATTTGATGCAATTATTGTAAATTCGCCTAATTTGTTTTAATCACTGTAATTATGACTGTTGTTGATTTATTTTGCGGTTGTGGGGGATTGAGCTTAGGGTTCGAGCTGGCCGGTTTTGACATAGTTGCGGCTTATGACAATTGGGAAACTGCATTAAATACCTACCGGGCTAATTTTAATCATAAGGCTCATTTACTTGACCTTAAAGAGGTGGAGCAAAGCGTAGATGTAATATCCCAAGAGCATCCCGACATGATTATTGGCGGCCCTCCGTGCCAGGATTTTTCTTCGGCTGGGAAACGTAATGAAAACAACGGACGTGGAGATCTCACAGTATGTTATTCCGAAATAGTAAGCCAGGTGCGGCCTCAATGGTTTGTGATGGAAAATGTAGAACGTATCATCAAAACCGATAAATTGCAACAGGCAAAAGCCATATTCAAGAAGTCGGGATATGGAATGAGCCAAATGGTATTGGATGCCAGTTTGTGCAATGTGCCCCAGAAAAGGAAACGGTTTATCTTGATTGGGGCTTTGGGCAAAGAAGATGGCTTTATTGACGAATTATTGTCTGCCAATTTGGCTAAACGCCCAATGTCTGTGGCTGATTATTTGGGAGATAGCTTGGGAGTGGAATTTTATTACAGGCATCCTCGCAGCTATGCCCGTCGCGGTATTTTTAGCATACACGAACCAAGCCCCACCATTAGAGGGGTAAACCGCCCGATACCACAAGGATACCAAATAAAACATAACGACCCAGTGAAATCGTTAGACGGCATTAGGCCGTTGACCACGACAGAACGTAGCTATATCCAAACATTTCCCCCTACATTCCATTTCTTAGGTTCTAAAACCGAGGTAGAGCAGATG
>CASFSC010000231.1 GCA_949296995.1 uncultured Alistipes sp.
TTGCGGTTTATATCCGATGGTACTGAAAGCAAGCAGATACTCATTGGATGCTACATTCACAAAGCGGTAACAACCTAAACTATCGGTAGTCATGCCCGATACGTAAGTAGAATCAGTTTTCAATAAGCGCACGCTGGCATAGGGCAAGGCTTTCTGTTCCTTATCTATTACGTTTCCTTCTATCCGGTGTTGGGAGTAAGCCCCAGCGGGGAACAATGTGAGTAAAAGGAGTAGTTTTAGATTCATAAATGCTTTCATAATTCTGTATCGTAATGAATGGTTTGTTCAGTTAGACGCAATGCGTGATAAAAAGGTTACGGCGAAGTTGAAAAATCAAAATGAAAAGGTTATCTTTGCGGAAAAAGGTGTGGAATATGGAAGCTATTGGATTAAAACAAACTCTTTTATCTACTATTAATAATGTGGACGAGAGCAATACAGCATTACTGGAGAAGTTGGTTCATGCCGTTAAAAGCATATTGAAGCAAAATCATGCAGAACAAACGGAAGACGGAATCACTCCTTTCGTGAAAAGTATGGAAGTTGGAATTAAATTGCCGGAGAATTTAGATATTAAAGCTGAACGTGATATACATTATAAGGAAAATACTCATGAATAAGGTTTTTATTGATACGAATATCTTGAGAGAGATTATCTGCATTCTTCCATATTGGTTCTTACACCAGATGAATACTTGAGTCGTTGAGGTTTTTGTGAGTGTAATTTTGTGGTATATCAAATAAGAGAGTATGCTTACGCCTACCCGTCACGGGCAAGCGCAAGCGGTTTTATTAAATCTAAAAACAAAAAACAGATTCAATTCACTTTCATAATCGCGCTATTGATGCTGCGGTCCACATCGTTCTTATCTCGTGAAGTCTTACGCCCGAAGTCGAAGGTATAAGCTACTTTCACGTATCCCGTTTGCTGGTAAGTTCGGCTGATTTCGTAATTCGTATAATTATATATGTCACGGTTTACTACATATTTCCACTTGCTATGTTTAGTAAAAGGATTTTCCGTACCGGCTTCAATCCGCCAGCCTTTATGGCTCCAGCTGGCAAACAAACCATAACTTGCCGGATGATAAACATAAATCAACTCTCTGTCAGTCTCTTTTAGCTTGCTTTTCCCATATAGGCTGAAAGAAAAGTCTTTCCAATAGTAATCTATCTGAGCTTTACCCGACAAACTGGATAAATCGTCATTAAACCCTTTGGACATATTAGCGTAAAAATAATTCCCGTCTAACTTAACCCGCAAATTGTCTGTAATTTTGCATGATAAAGACAATACACCTGTTAACGCATGAAGCGTAACATCACTCCGATAACTTTTTACCAACTTATTGTTCTCAATATAGAAGTCTTGAGTTGTCAAATGGTTTCCACCTTCATAATTTACTGCGGCTTGCAAATTGAAACGTCCGAATTGACCGCTATAGATAGCGTTTAGAATGCCAAACCGTGATGTTTCCAATTGAGGATTGCCTCGTTTTACTTGCAAAGAGTCAATGTTCTGCTCTGCATTATTCAGGTAACTGATAACCGGCATGTTGTTCCCTACAATCCCATTGAAACGTATTTGGTGTTTATTAGCCGGACGGTAAATCAGGCTTAACCGGATGCGTGGGGAGAATTGATTGACCGCTTCACTTCCGTGTAATTTATAAACTAAAGAAGACAAGCCCGGAGCAAACTTGAAAGATAATTTCTTCCCGAAATTTTGGCTGTATTCCACAAGCAAAAGAGATTGCCCCGTCCACAGATGCTGCCTGGAAGGGTTATCTCCCCGGTAATGGGATAAACTAGTGTTGTGATAATGCGTAGCTAATATGGCTAAAGAATTGTGATGCTTGAGTTGAATGCCGTAATTCAAGTCTCCACGCAACATGTACATGCTTTCTTCTGTATTCGTCATCGTTGAATACTCATTCTCGTCATACGTATAATAATAGTCATTATCCGAATAACTTCCGGACACTTTCGCTTCAATGTATTGCTTTTTAGGCAAATTAAAATACCCATATAATTCTATTTTCGGATTAATCCCAGATTGCTCTGTCCGTTTATAAGACTCACGGCTCATCGTATATCCGCCACTATATTCCAGCCAATCGCGGCTGTAATTATCAGGAGCGTCACTGCGTACAAATGAGACCTTACCCAGCAAGGTCCGTTTTTTATTCTGATTGGATACGTTTAACTGTACATATTGGCTATTGTTCTTTACCCGGTTCTCTAACGTAGAACTCCTTCTGTCCACCTCATAATCAGTGAATACGAAATGTTCCCGATTGTCATTTCTTGTTCCGTCATAGTCGTTCATCGTATGCCCTGCAAACAATGTATAGCTGGTATTATTATGCGCCAGTTTAGCTACGATATTGTAATCCCCATTCAAGTATCCGATGCTCTGTTTACCGTCTAAAGAAATGTAACCTCCTGTTTTGTATCGTTTGGTAATGTAATTGATGGATGCCACGTCATTGGCATATTTGCCTGTAGGCACATCATAGTATTCCACCTGCTTAATGTCTTGCGGACGAAGGCTTTGCACTTCCCGATATTCCGCTTGTCTCCCGTCAATATAAAGTGTCACATCACCTCCTAAAGTGGAGACTGTACCTCTAATCCGGTCTACGTCTATTCCCGGTATCATCAGATTATACAATAAGTCGTATCCTGTTCCTGCATGCTTTATCTGCTGCTTATCAGGAATCACCAATACTCGGTCGTCTTTCCGAATAAACGAACTGCCTTTTACTACAATCTCTCCAAGCATCACATCATCACTTTCCAGCGTAACCGTAGGAACCGTCACATCTGCGTTTCTTACGGTTACGGGAATAACTTGCGGTTTATATCCGATGGTGCTGAAAGCAAGCAGATACCCGTTGGATGCTATATTGGCAAAGCGGTAATATCCCAAGCTATCGGTAGTCATGCCCGATACGTAAGTAGAATCAGTTTTCAATAAGCGCACGCTGGCATAGGGCAAGGCTTTCTGTTCCTTATCTATTACGTTTCCTTCTATCCGGTGCTGGGAGTAAGCCCCAGCGGGGAACAATGTGAGTAAAAGGAGTAGTTTTAGATTCATAAATGCTTTCATAATTCTGTATCGTAATGAATGGTTTGTTCAGTTAGACGCAATGCTTGATAAAAGGTTACAGTGAAGTTGGAAAATCAAAATGAAAAGGTTATCTTTGCGAGAAATCAATAAAACAGGATGGTATGAATCTGACCCCTAAAACGGAAGAAGAATTAAAAACGATATTTACAGCTTCGTGTGTAGAATCTGCGGCGAATGCTGTGGGATGTTCGTCTAAGGTGATGTATCAACGTATGCAACGCGTTGGGCTGATAGAAAAATATATCTGGAAATATTATGATACGCTTCATACGCAAAGCCGGGATTACGTGACCGAAGATATATTAGAAGCTTTGTCGAATTGGGAGAAAAAGCAAGAAATACAATCTGAAAAATAACCTTTGCTTATGCTTACAGTTTATCATGGCTCCGCACACAGAGTCGAAAAGCCTTTGGCTCTTGTCGGGCGTCCGAATTTAGATTTCGGGCAAGGTTTCTACCTTACGGATATTCGTTCTCAGGCTGAAAATTGGGGTAGACGTATAGGGGAACGGCAAGGGCTGTCTTCGATACTTAATATATATGCGTTAGATATTGACTTGGCACTGAAGAAATACCGTTATTTGAAGTTTGAAGAATACGATAAGCAATGGTTGGATTTTATTGTGGCAAGTCGTATAGGAAATCAGCCTTGGAAAGAATATGACTGGATAGAAGGAGGAATAGCAAACGATAGAGTTATCGATACCATAGAAGCCTATATGATAGGAAATATTACGATAGATATGGCATTAGGGCAACTGGCTTCACATCGCCCTAATAATCAAATATGTCTGTTGAATCAGCAATTAATAGATGAATGTTTGCATTTTATTACGGCAGAATTTATTAAATAAACTATTTGCTTATGCTTAAACCTCTTTTGATGTGGAATAAGATAGGACGTATTGCACTTATCTTGTCCAAACGTTTACACATAACTCCCTTGAGGGCTTTGGATATATTTTATACATCTCAGGTATGTGACCGGATGCATAGTCCGAAAGAAGAGCTTTATACATTCAGTGATGAATATATTGCAGATGAAATTATATTGGAATTGCGAGGGAAAATAATGTGAGGATTAATTTGGAGCTTGCCTCTTTAGGCAAGATTGCATTGTGGTAAG
>CASFSC010000232.1 GCA_949296995.1 uncultured Alistipes sp.
TCTGAAAACAGTTTCTATAAACATCGAAGATGCCTCCTGAACATAATATACTCCACCGTGGAAAAGAGGATCAACAGTAAATATTGGCCGTTCATCCAGATAATAGCCATAACGGCTCCAAGGAACCGTACGCCCCTCGGGACGTTCATTCAATTTGTACGGATTGAAACGAATACTTACCGGAGATGCCGTATCGAGTGCTGCAAAAAGTTTTCCGCTTTCATCCGTGCCCAAAAACTTTTCACAATTTTGCATGAATCCTATCGGGAGAACTATTTTATCGAGTTGATTACTTAGACCGACGATATCCGAGACTGCACTGTCAATATTTTCAGAACTATTTGTATGTCCATTAACACCAACCTTGCTGAATTTGGACTTTTTATTAGAGTTGTTCTTTTTACTTGCAGTCATCAGATCTACGCTTTATATCCATAATTCTGGTTACAAGACCGTCTAACAATGACGGATCGGCAATAAAATCAGTATTATCAACATCTATCGTAATAACCTCTCCTTCATAAATATTTTCTATCCAGTCATTGTATTTCAGATTCAACCTTTCGAGATATTCATCCATAATTCCCATTTCATAGGCACGTCCCCGTTTACGAATCTGAGAAACAAGTGTAGGAACACCGGCTTTAAGATATATCAAAAGATCCGGTTTGCTAATCATCTTGGTTGAAAGATCGAATATCTTCATATATGTATCGAAATCACGGGAAGACATCAAGCCCATCTCATGCAAATTGGCTGCAAATATATATGCATCTTCATATATGGTTCTATCCTGTATCAGGTCATTCCCTTCGTCGAGTATCTGCATTGCCTGACGGATACGATTACCCAAAAAATATATCTGCAGATTAAACGACCATCTGCTCATATCTTCATAAAAATCACCTATATAAGGATTGTCACTATCCTCAAAATAGGCTTTCATACCTGTCTTTTCGGACAATATCTCCGTCAGAGATGTTTTACCGCTTCCTATATTTCCCGCTATAACTATATACATGGCCTTGGAAGTAAGATGATTTCAAGTAAACGTAAAGTAGAACAGACTCATTGCAAAGTTAATATTTTTTTAATAAGTTTGTGAAAATATACTATTACACAACCCAAATGAATTCTAAAGGAAAAATTTCGAAAACAAAGAAAATAATTTTATTCATATTTGCAGGCTTTATAGTAGGCGTCGGAATCACTATCGCACTAAACAGAGTATATGTAAACAGTTCCAAGGATGAATCATGCGAAGCATGCCATGTCCATACTCATGCAGAAAAAAGCTGGAAATTATCTGTCCACAACAATAGTAAAGGAGGTTCCAAAGTAGGATGTGCCGAATGTCACCTGCCGCCTAAAGGGTCATTCGAATATTTCAAAGCCAAAGCAAAAACAGGGATTAAAGATATCTGGTCATATATGACCAAAGACAGTTCTGATTTCGATTGGGAAAGCAAAAAACATCTTGACTATGCAGTCAATATCGTTTACAACGAATCATGTAAAGAGTGTCATGCGAAACTGTTCCCTGCACGACTGTCTGAAGATGGGATAACGGCACATTTATATTATGAAGCCAATGAAGAAAAACTCGATTTGCAATGCATCAGCTGCCATTTGGATGTAGGACATTACGATCCCAATTACAGTCACTCCAAAATGACAGGACTTCCTACCGCAGAAGCACAAGGTCCTATATTCACGGAACCGGCAACCATAACATCATTTGAAGATTTCACAGAACAGATACCGGGTACAAGAGTTTCATTCAATATGAAAGCTATTCCCGGAGGCACTTTCAAAATGGGAAGTCCTGAAAACGAACCTTTCCGCAATGACGACGAAGGGCCGGTACGAACAGTCGAACTGTCACCATTCTATATGGCAGAGGTTGAAGTTACATGGGATCAATATTGGGCATTCTATGCTGAAACGATGTCTGAAGGACGTATCGCACCGGAAATAATATTTGCAAACAACTCCGATCCCAATGTCGATGCAATAAGCGGTCCGACACCACCATTCGGCACTCCTGATCAAGGATGGGGCAGCGGTTCACGTCCCGCCATTACGATGACTCATTATGGAGCCGAAACTTTCTGCCAATGGTTGTCTAAGAAAACAGGAAAAACATATCGTCTTCCAACGGAAGCAGAATGGGAATATGCTGCCAGAGGCGGTACTGAAACCCCTTATTTCTTCCCAGGTAATCCGAAAAAATTCTCCAATGAAGGTTTTTGGAGAAAATTCTTCGATGCAGACACCTCGGTTATCAATACGTATGTAATTTACGCAAACAACAGTAAAAACCGTTCACAGGAACCTTCATCGGTTAAGGCCAATCCTTTCGGACTGAAAAACATGTTGGGTAACGTCATGGAATATTGCTCCGATTGGTATGCTCCCGATGCATATTCCAAATTAACCGATGGAGTCAAAGATCCTAAAGGCCCATCTTCAGGCGAAGAACATGTAGTAAGAGGTGGTGATTATCTTGACGACGCCTCGATGGTTCGTTCTGCAGCAAGAGGACATACCGAACATGACAAATGGCTCAAGACCGACCCTCAACAGCCTAAAAGTATCTGGTGGTACTCCGACATTAAAGGGATAGGATTCAGGGTAGTATGCGAAATTCCACAACAATAATTTAAATCGATATTAAAATATTTTTACTAACTTTATATCCTCTACGAATAATAAACCTACATAAACCTAACAACTATGAGCAATAACAACAAAATCAGCAGAAGGCAATTTTTGTCATACTCTGCAATGATCGGAGCCGCAAGTGCATTAGGCGCTTCATCACTGTTATCATCCTGTTCGGGAGGCAACAGCAAACCCAAAGCTCTGAAAGCTAAAGGTGAATATTATGTACCAACATTGACTGACAAGGCCATAGACGGTAAACCTCTTAAAGCTGGAGTTATCGGATGCGGCGGTCGTGGTTCAGGTGCAGCCGAAAATTTCCTCAATGCAGCTCCTAATGTTACTATCGCTGCCTTGGGTGATGTATTTCCCGACAGAATTGCAAGTTTAAAAGGCACACTCAAAGATAAATATCAAATAGACGTTCCTGAAGATAAATGTTTCACAGGATTCGATGCTTATCAGAAAGTAATCGATTCAGGAGTAGACGTTGTAATAATTGCAACTCCTCCTGTATTCCGTCCTGTTCATTTCAAATATGCAACCGACAAGGGCATACATTCATTCCTTGAAAAACCTGTTGCAGTTGATCCCGAAGGTTATCGTTCGATAGTTGCCACATCCAAACAGGCACTCGATAAAGGATTGTGCGTTATCACTGGTACACAACGTCACCACCAACGTCCATATGTAGCATCATATGAAAAAATCATGGAAGGCCTTATAGGTGAAATTACAGGTGGTAATGTTTATTGGAACCAAAGCATGTTGTGGTACAAAAACCGCGAACCTCAATGGTCCGATATGGAATGGATGATACGTGACTGGGTTAACTGGAAATGGCTTTCAGGAGATCATATCGTAGAACAACACGTACACAATATTGATGTATTCACATGGTTTACCGGTATGAGACCTATCAAAGCGACAGGTTTCGGTAGCCGTCAACGCCGTATTACAGGAGACCAGTACGATAACTTCAGCATCGATTTCGAATATGAAAACGGAATGCACATGCACAGTATGTGCCGCCAGATCGATGGTTGCGCAAATAACGTAAGTGAATTCATTCAGGGTACAAACGGAACATGGAGCAGTGCCAATGATGAATTCGTTATCAAAAACCTTGCTGGTGAAGTTATATGGAAATACGATCCTGAAACAGACAAGGCTTTCCAACAAAACGACCCTTATGTTCTGGAACATGTGAATTGGGTTACGCATATTCGTAACAACGAACCTATTTCCCAGGCAGAAGAAACAGCAATATCAAACATGGCTGCCATAATGGGACGTGAATCGGCTTACACAGGTCAAACCGTAACATGGGATGACATGATTGCTGCCGACCTTAAATATATGCCTGAAACATTGGAACTCGGTAAAATGGATATGAGCGGTTATGTAGTTCCTGTTCCTGGCTCAGCTCAAGAAAAATAAGTAAATAATTAAGTTCATAAAAAGAGAGTATGTCCAGGCATACTCTTTTTTTATTCCTATCATAAAAACACTATTTTTATATTCTCGATTATTATAAATACATTAATTAATATTAACGTGCGCTTTAAAAAGTAAATATGAAGATAGCAAAATGGACATTACTTTTTCTTACAACGCTTTTTTGTTGTTTGGATAGTACGAGAGCAAGTCCATCGCTGCAAGACACTATACAGAATGAAACCTATCAGCTTTATCCGTTGGGGATTGCTTGCCGTAACAATGATATGGCAACCATAAAACGTTTGTTGGCAGTAAAGGACGAACCTATGGCAATGGGCAAT
>CASFSC010000233.1 GCA_949296995.1 uncultured Alistipes sp.
ATTGGATGTTTCTCGCCACCAGAGCAATGTAAATTGGCAAAAAGTGGCTGAACATGAGCGGCCGTATTTTGTGTTTATAAAAGCTACAGAAGGAACTTTGATAGTTGACCCGACGTATGATAAACATCGTAAAGAGTTGGATGCGGCACAAATACCGTGGGGAGCATATCATTTTTTCGGGCATCGTACCCCGGGCAAAGAGCAAGCTAAAAATTTCATAAAAACAGCTAAACTCGAAAGAGGTAACCTTTTGCCGGTTCTTGATATTGAGAAACATCGTTTCATGAAAGATCCGAAGAAATCAGTAAGAGAAGCAAAAGCTTTTTGTCGAGAAATTAAACGTTATTATGGGAAGAATCCGATAATATATTGTTCGGCAAGTTTTTACGATTCATATCTTAAAAATGATTTTTCGCCGAGCAGGTATATATTGTGGATTGCCGATTATCGCGGTCAGGCCCCGGACGTAGATTGGACGATATGGCAACATACCGATAATCACCGAATAAAAGGTATACGAGGCAGTGTCGACAGGAATGTGTTTTCGGGAGATATGTCCGATTTTGAAGATATGATATTATAGATATTAGGGAAATTATAAATAAAAATGCGATGAATATAGAAACAGACTATCTGGTCATTGGTAGTGGTATAGCTGGATTGTGCTATGCCCTTAAAGTGGCTGAACATGGACGTGTATTGATAGTTACCAAAGGGGATATAAGTGAAACCAATACGGATTATGCTCAGGGTGGCATAGCTTCGGTCACTTACGAACCTGATGATTTTGAAACCCATATCCATGATACACTTGTATGCGGAGCCGGACAATGTGATCTGGCGGCTGTAGAACAGGTTGTAAAAAATGCCCCTGCACGAATCAAAGAACTTATCGGTTGGGGTGCGAAATTCGATAAAGATAAAAAAGGCCGTTATGAACTTGCACGTGAAGGCGGTCATACATATCACCGTATCTTGCATCACAAAGATATTACAGGACATGAAATAGAACGTACTTTGGTCCGCCAGGTGAAACGTCACCGCAATATTGAAATTTTGGAACATCATTTTGCGGTCGATTTATTGACTCAACACCATTTAGGACAGTTGGTTAAAAAGAATACTCCCGATATTACATGTTTCGGTGCTTATGTTTTGAATCTCAAAAAACATGAAGTTTATACCGTATTGGCTAAAGTTACGGTATTGGCAACAGGAGGTGTCGGCAATATTTATCATACGACGACAAATCCATCCGTTGCAACGGGAGACGGTATTGCAATGGTACATCGTGCAAAAGGCGTGGTTAAAAACATGGAATTCATACAGTTCCATCCTACGTCATTATACCATCCGGGAGAACGTCCTTCATTCTTGATAAGTGAGGCCATGCGTGGCTTCGGTGCGGTGTTGCGGACCCAGGACGGTAAGGAATTCATGCATAAATATCACCCTATGGGTTCTTTGGCACCTCGTGATATTGTGGCACGTGGTATCGATAATGAGCTCAAAATATCGGGTGAAGAATACGTATATCTCGATATTACACATAAGAACCATCGTGATGTTATCGATCATTTCCCGAATATTTATGAAAAATGTCTTTCTATAGGAATAGATCTTACCAAAGATATGATTCCGGTAGTGCCTGCAGCTCACTATTGTTGCGGAGGGGTGGCTGTCGATCTTAACGGATGCTCGTCTATCCGACATTTGTATGCACTTGGTGAAACTTCATGTACCGGATTGCATGGGGCTAACCGTCTGGCATCTAATTCATTGATTGAAGCTGCCGTGTATGCACACGCCGCTGCTGAACACTCCATGTCGATTATTGACAGTATCGAACTACAAAAGGATATTCCGGCTTGGGATTATGAAGGCACTACTATTCCTGATGAAATGGCACTCATAACTCAGAATTACAAGGAAATGCAGCAGATTATGAGCAATTATGTAGGTATAGTCCGTTCGAATGTTCGTTTGGAAAGAGCTAAGCGCCGTCTCGAAATAATATATAAAGAAGCCGAAGAACTTTACCTCAAATCTACGCTCAGCCAGCATCTGTGCGAATTGCGTAACCTTATAGCCATAAGTTACCTGATAATTAAGCATGCTACTGCTCGTAAAGAGAGTGTGGGTTTGCATTATTCACTCGATTATCCGCCATTGAAACATGAGGAAAAGTAGTCTTTTTATATTTTGTCTGTTATCTGTCATTATTTTACCTCTGAAAACGGCAGCAAAAACCTCTCAAAATGAGTTGAAAGGTAAAGCAGTTCTTGTTTTTTGCGGTTATGGTGACGGATATGTTCATGACAATATAAAAGCTACGGCTGAAATGTTTTTGGATTTGGCTCAAAAATATAGTTTTACGGCAGATACGACATCAGATGCAGATGTTTTTAACATTGATTCGTTGCAGAAATATGATGTCATAGTTTACGCTAATGCAAGTTATGTGGATCTCAATCCCAATCAACGTAAGGCATTCCAAAATTTTATAAGGAGTGGCGGAGCATTTATGGGAGTTCATGCTGCCACATGTAGCGGAAACAAATGGGATTGGTTTACATCAATGATAGGTGGCAACTTTGAAAAACATCCTCCCTTGCATAAATTTATGGTTAAGGTTGTGGATAATAACCATCCTTCGGTCAAGATATTACCGAAAGAGTTTGAGGTGAATGATGAGCTATATATGTTCAATCACTGGAACGATTCAGTTAAAGTACTTGCTGTTTCGGAATCAGAAGAGGCTGAAGGTGAATATCCATCTATATGGTGCAATGAGTTTGAAGGAGGTAAGGTTTGGTACACGGCACTCGGCCATTTGAAAGAGGATTATTCTTCTCCGTTTTATCGGCGACATATAGTTGAAGGATTGCGATGGCTTGTGAATTAATTTTGTTCCTGTTTGATAATGTTGTGTGTTAAATTGATTAATTTAATTTTTAACAATGGCTTTCTATTTTATTTAGCAAACAACTTTGTTGACCAGTTGGAACAATGAGGTATGATATTAAATAGGAATAATTAATATGAGATGAACATTGCCTATATATTTCCAGCCTTATTTCTGCTTTAATAAAAGAAAGAAGGATAAAAAGGGCAAATGCAATAAATAAAGTGATATTTATAAAAATAAGAGGGTTACAATAAACAAGTATAGAATATATTAATGGCAAATTTGAAACAAGAGGTTGACCGCAGGCGTACATTTGCGATTATCAGCCACCCAGATGCAGGAAAAACTACATTGACAGAAAAATTGCTTCTTTTCGGAGGAGCCATACATGTAGCAGGGGCTGTAAAATCCAACAAGATAAAGAAAGGTGCGACCTCCGATTTTATGGAGATAGAACGTCAGAGAGGTATCTCTGTTGCGACGTCGGTCATGGGCTTTGAGTATAAGGGTGTAAAGATCAATATTCTGGATACTCCGGGCCATGAGGATTTTGCAGAGGATACTTATCGTACGCTGACGGCTGTGGATAGTGTCATAATAGTTATAGACGGTGCCAAAGGGGTTGAAACACAAACCCGTAAATTGATGGATGTTTGTCGCATGAGGAACACTCCAGTTATGGTTTTCGTAAACAAACTTGACCGTCCGTGCAGGGATCCTTTCGATCTTTTGGATGAAATAGAA
>CASFSC010000234.1 GCA_949296995.1 uncultured Alistipes sp.
CAGTTTTGCATTATCGAATATTGTCGTATTTAACTCTTCTGTGTCGGTTTTGTTTTCAGCCTTTAAATGATTTATATTTAATACCGTTATCAGTAAAAGGACTGATAGGAGTTTTGTTGTCATAAAGATCGTTTGGTATTATAACTTCATTTAGTATTCAAAATCAAGTTCGTCGACATAAAGAATACTTCCTACACCTCCTTTAAAGCTTTCTCCATCAATACTTGAAGTTATTACGATGGTTATCGTTGTCGGAACTCTTGTGTCTGTATAATTTACATCTATAGAGAACTTTTCGTATCCGGTCATGTCCGTACGGTCTGTTTTAAATTCACCGTATCCTATATCTCCCGCTCCGTCGGAAAGTTTTATGTAGATATGGCACATATCCGTTTTACCGTCATATTGTTTGGGCAGATAGTAATAGTATCCTGTAAATTGAGTAGGTCTCGCTGCGAAAGGACGTCCGAAATTCATAACCTGAGTCAATCCGTCCATTGCAAAATCGCCTGTAAACAGACTGCCTGCAGCAATAGGTTTACCTACCAATGAACCTCCTGCTCCTGCCGATAATGTTTCCAAACGTGCAGCTTTACCTTTCACGACTATATCCGATTCGGGAGTGGTAGTACTTTTTGTAACTTTGGTCGAACCTTCGTTGCCTGATGCCCAATAACTCTTTGAAGAATCTGTATCATCCTCAGGAGTAGGATTCATGTACCAACATTTGTTGTCACTGGTACTCCATGTGTCACAATTCATATTAGGAATAACAGGATATGGTGTTGTGAATCGACTTTCCCCACTTTCGTCGGATGAAGATACTAATTTGAATATATATGTTTTCTTTAATTTTAATCCGCTTATTGTAGCAGATACAGTCTTAGTCTCTAAATTAACATTTAGTTCTGATTCAGGTATCGATGTCCAATTACTTTCGTCGGATAATTTATATTGTATTGACAGATTGTCTGGTTTGGTTTCTGTCGTCCAACCTCCATATATATTAGTAGAGACAGCACCTATACCGTTATCCCATGTATATACGACGTTATTCGTATTATCAGTTACAACTTCTGCTTTGTCGAATACAAGTGGAGAACCTATTACGTTGAATGTATATGTATTCCTTATATATTGTTTTTCAGCATCTATCAATATCAATTCTATCTGATGTTCCATAGCTCCGTTTTGCATGGTAGGTAATGATGGTGTCATTCCTGTAAAATCAACGGATACGGAATTGGTTCCTTCAGTATTTCCTGTAACGGTTATTCCTGAAGCGGAAAGAGCCGTAATTTGTTCAGCCGTTAAATTTATTAAATCACAGCTCATAGGAACACCTATTTCAGCTATTTCATGTGATGTGTGACGTAAATATATGTTTTGTATTCCTATATCGCTTGCCGCTGTTATTACAGATGTTTTGCTTGATCCAGATATTACTTGTATGCGGTTATAGCTGTCGAAATCGTTACTTGTCAGAGTAGGAGGAACCCCTTTCGTCAATTTAATTTCGTATGACTGATCTATTTCATTTACGGTTTCATCTACTGTTAAGGCAATAAGCATATTATCATCTCCTGCGGGAGTTTTATCTGCCGCATCGAACATGAGTGTAACGTGATCACCAGCTTTTATGCCATCAAGAGATTTTTGACTCGAATAGGTTGCACCCTGTTGGTTTTTTACCGATAAAGTGTAACTGAACGTTCCATCTTCCTTGATATACCCTTTCCTTGTTTCATCTTTTTCGAATACCAAACTGCCTGCACTATTGCCCACCAAAACATTGTATTCCGGGAAAGCTGCTTTGAATTTATCCGTATAACCTACTTCTACAACTATATTTGATGTATAGCAGTGTAAACTTATTTCTTCACTGGCACCCGATGTTATTTTTACCTGAGTTTCGCCTTTATATGTATGATTGTCGAATGCGGCTTCAGCTTCCGTATCTCCCGACAAAGCTGTTACGGTGTAGTTCCCCGGAGTTAAGGCTATTTCAGAAGGAATAGTTCTATGATCTTCGTAATACTGTACGGTTTCCCCAGCAGAGTTTGTTATAAGTACACTCATTACAATATCATCGCCTTCAGCTTTCGTCGCAACCGTTTTCGACAATACGGAATTATCCAAGGTAACGATCGAATCTTGCGATACTTCGACATCCATTCCTGTCAGGATGAGCCAGCCTGTACCGAGGTCGGTTTCAAGTTCTCTTGAACAGGAGTTCCACGCCAACAGTACTATACCGGCAACAATATATGTTATCAGTTTTTTCATTGTACTCTTTGAATGCTTAGAGTTTTGCTTACGGTATTGTTTTTGGCATCGGTTATTGTTACCGTGAAATTATGTGTACCTTCCATTAAAAGACCCATGAACGGAGTCAGATCGAACTGGAAAGAGGTCATATTTTTTACATCTGTTCCGGGTGCAATCAAGCCTAAAGCTTCTACAACTCCTCTGATTTGCGTGCTCATGTTGCACAGGTCGAATGAATCTCCTCCGAACATTGATTCTACAAGAGGTTGCATATCCGAAGACATGGCCATTTTTACAACTAAACTTTGTATTCCGCCTTCTTCTGCGGTAAGGTTCATTTTTACCGGAATGAGCGATATATTGCCTCCTGCTTCCTCGTCGTATACTATATCAGCATCTCTTATTATAACGGGGCTATCTATGTCGAATCCTTCACCTGTTATTGTCGGGAGTACTACTTCCGGCTCGATAGGGTCACCACCTCCTTGATCCGGATTGTCAGGATCTTCTCCTCCCTGATCCGGATTGTCGACATCACTACCACCTTGTCCAGGAGTTTCAGTGTCTCCACCAAGCCCCAAATCTTCGTCATCGGTCGGGACGGTGAAATCATGTTCAATATTTATCGTTTCAGTATCTACGATTATACTCAGGCCTGTACTTCCTATCTCATTTATGTTCAGTTTTATACGATGGTAATCCATAGGATGCACTTCCGTAATGGTTTCCGTATGAGTGTATTCCGAATCATCCAAACGTATACCATTTATGGTTACTAATAATGGAGTTACCATGAAATATCCTGCAGAAGTTGTAGTACTCTTGAAATCAAGTTTGTAGTTTTCTCCTTCAGGCACTACTCCTGTATCGAGTATTTCAACGCTTACGGTGAAGTCTTTGAAATTTCTTAAAAAACTGTCGCTGTATTCTACGGTTACTTTCATGTTTTGTAACGTGCATTTGACTTCAACAGAAGTTGTTTTGTCATAAATAACGCTGAAAGCTTGTTTTCCGTAATAATATTTTGCATCCCATGCGGCGGCTTGCAGATCGGTTGATTTAGCTTCTATAGTGTAGTCTCCCGTAGGCATAGACATAATCGCTGGAATATCAGAAGCTTTATCCCATGATTGCACTATTTCATTTTCAGAGTTGTAAATTACAACTTTATAATTTTGCGTATCTTCATTATCGGCTTTGCTGGTCGAGGCTTTGCTTTCTGAATCCCCTTTACTTTCAGATGATTTTACGTCGACACCTTCGACCAAAACGAAATCACCTTCGGGTTTTATGGAAAATGAAACTTTACCTGTTTTCTCGTTTCCGTTACCACCTTCGTCAAGGTTTGTCGGGTTGCATGATATTGTTGCCAACGCGAGTATCAGGCAAAAGCTAAAACGTTCAATATATTTTTTCATATTTCGAAAATTTTATCATTTTAATAAAGGGGCTTTGTCATATCCCAGTTGTATATCGTCTACGGTAAGTACACTTCCTACATATTTAGAGTCACTATATCCTTCGAATGCATTGTTGCTGCCTTTTATATTTGTTACAGCAGGACTTTCAGATGAACTTGACAGGAATACTACTGTCAGATGTGTCGGTTTGAGTTTCAAATTATTGGTATCGTATGTGAAATTAAGCGTTGCAGAAGTAAATGACGTTTTTGCTGCATTGCTTTCCAATTCGGCTCGTCCCAATTCGATAGCTGTCCCAGATTCTCGGTTTTCTACTACGGCGTATGCTTTGAATGATTCGTTTTCTATTCCTGCAAATTTGTATTGGAACGTTATATCCGATGGGCGTGAGTTGAAATCGATTCCCAAATCACAATTTTCACTGCTGAATGTATCTCCATCAAGAGTATAAGAATAACCTTTGCCCAAGAATAACATGCCGGCAGTTTTATTTTTTATAACCACACCTGTCATGGTGTTTGTAAATGTATTTCCATTTCCCCAACCGATAGTACTTATTTCAGCAGCTTGTCCTGATACTCCGCTGACAGGTACTGTTCCTGAATAAGAAGTGTAATACATCGATTGTCCATCTCTTTGCGAAGTGGTCAAAGCATTTCTTGTGAACCAGTATTGTGTTGTTCCTTCTGCAAAAGGTTTTTGTTCATATATGTCCAGACTCTTTATCCATAAAGCATTGCTGCCTTTGTAGGCCCATACGCTTTGCCAATTATCGAGTCCTGCGTCGGGAATTTGCAAAATACTTTCAGTTGTAAAACTTACCGGTTCCGAATAGTGCGTTTTAAATTTGCATCTTACTTGATACGTTGTGTTAGGCGTAAGATCAGATAATATTTGCATGTCGGTTTGCACTGATAACGGCATCCATTCTCCTGATTCACCTTCTTTAATTTCATACGAGAAATTCATTTTTGAGAAATCTCCCGATATTACGTTTTCTGCTTTTATAGTAGGTATGAATGCATATTTTGCCATTGCAAGATTTGCCATTGTCGGCATTTCGAATTTTAACGGCAACATTTGTATGGTAAAATCCGGGAGAATATCGTTTTGGTCGTAATTATCTATAACCTCTATTGAAAATATGTTGTCCGATGCTACGTCTCCGTTCGGAGAGAGTTTATCTTGTAATCCTGTAAATCTGAATACTGTTTCAAAATCGCCAATTACGTCTCCTGTCCATGTTATCCCCCAATTATTGAGTTTTTGTGTTATGTCAGGAGTTATTTGACTGAACATAACGGTTGAAGGAATGCCATCTGCATTTAATTCTGGAGAATTAACATTCAGCTTGAGCTCTTTTATGCCGCTTTCTGCTTTGATAGCAGCAGCGATACTGTTGTGTAAAGGAATATCCTGATATGTTGTCAAAGGAACTGACATATCGAACGCTGCTTTTATCACAGGTGCGTCTTTTATTAACCAACTTTCGTCAGCCTGATATGTTTCGTTTACGTCGTTTAACTCTTCATGAATAGCTACGCTGATAGGAATTTTATTGGAATTTCCTTTGAGAGTTACAATATAATGTTCTCTGGGTTGTACATCTTTTATTACGGGCAATCCGTAAGTGAAATGTGAACCGTCGGCTTTTGTTATATGCAGTGTTATCTTTATATCTCCCGGTTTGAAATATACTGGAGTGGGATTATCTCCTATCTGGTCTTGTTTTACAATGAAAACAGGATCGTTTTCTGAATGGTATGACGTAGTTATTGTAGCATAATAGTTCTGAAAAGCATCTTTGAAATTATCGTCTACTTTTATAGATAATTTTGAGTTGGCTAATTTGCATACAACCTCTACATTGTTAGTTTCATTTTGAATTATTGTGAAATCTTGAGTGCCTATATAAAGCGGAGCGTCAAAAGCTATTGCCGGATTATCTCCATATACTGCTTTGAGAGTATAATCTCCGGCTTTGAGCTTGGCTGGTTGGGGCATATCCTCGAATTTGAGAAAACGTGCATATTGCTCCTTACCTCGGTATATCAATATTTCGTATTGTGAAACGTCATCTCCTGCGGCTTTTGTCGTAACGTAATCATCGTTTATTACATTGAGTGTAAAGGATCCTTCATCGCCGTTGAATTCGTCTTTGAAAGGCTCGTTACACGACCAAAGCATTATTGATGTAATTAGACACAATACAAAAATATATGACTTATTGGTCATAGCTTTGTTTTTTTAGGAACATGGATTTTATTTTGACAAAGATAAGTCAATTATTTAAAAATAGGTACAAATTGTCCGGGAAAATTAAAAATAAACCTTTTTTATCT
>CASFSC010000235.1 GCA_949296995.1 uncultured Alistipes sp.
ACAGAGAAAGTTTCTCCCAAAGATATGGAACGACTCAGCAAGCTGAAAACGCCATCCAATATCATAGCTTTGGTCAAAATACCAAACTACAAATTTGATTTTCAATCAGCATACCACAATTTAATATTGGCTCTGGACAACATACAGGATCCAGGTAACATGGGGACTATCATACGCATTGCCGACTGGTTCGGCATAAATGACATAATATGTTCCGAAAATTCGGCAGACTGTTTCAATCCCAAAGTCGTACAAGCCACAATGGGGGCCATAACACGAGTAAAAGTACATTATACAGATTTGGGAAATACACTGAAAAAAATTACCGCAGACGGTATAAATGTCTACGGTACATTTTTAGAAGGTGAAAATATATACAATGCCCAACTCTCAAAAAATGGAGTAATTATTATGGGTAACGAAGGCCGTGGTATTTCACCTGCAATAACATCCTATGTAAATAAAAAACTTTTTATTCCTTCTTATCCGGCAGGAGCAGAAACGTCTGAATCTCTTAACGTATCGACCGCCACGGCCATTATATGTTCCGAATTTCGGAGAAGGTTTTAATACCCAAACTCTAAACCAAACCGCATTTTTTACGACCGAATTTCGACTGTGCGGCCTGAAACTCTGATTTCAACGATGCTATTGTCTCCTTCACACTTATGATTTTGTCCGACAAATATGCATTGGCACCAGCAAAAACATAGCCTTTAGACAAATTGCCCTTGGCTGCATTATATAATGCCATAATTATACAATAAGGACTTTTCTTATAATCGCACGTTTTAATACAATGGAAAGAACATTTTTTAGGTTTTGTCAATCCTTCCCTAACCTTGCGGATAAACTCTCCGCGTATTGCTCGTCCAGGCATACCGACAGGGCTTGCTATAATATCTATATCGGAAGCAGACGAATTAATATATGTCTGTTTAAACTCGTCCGAAGCATCGCATTCAGTCGTCGTAACGAACTTGCTGCCTAACTGCACTCCCGAAGCACCCAATTCCATTATTTTATATATATCTTCGCCCGTATAAAGACCACCCCCTGCAATAACAGGAATCTGTTTGCCATAATGTTCTTCAATAACATGAATTTGGGCAACCACTTCTGGAACTATCTTTTCCAAAGAATAATTTTCATCCTCAATCTGTTCTCTTTTATAGCCCAAATGGCCTCCAGCTTTGGGACCCTCAACTACTATCGCATCGGGAAGATATTTATAATTGGTATACCATTTGTCGCATATCAACTTTGCAGCACGGGCAGACGACACTATTGGGACAAGTTTCGTAGTACTGTCTTTCTTAAGATAGGAAGGCAAATCGAGAGGAAGACCCGCTCCTGAAAAAATAATATCCGCTTTTTCTTCGATAGAGGTACGAACCATATCGGCAAAATTATTAAGTGCTACCATAATGTTGACACCAATAATGCCTTTTGTTTTCATACGGGCCTTACGAATCTCTTCACGCAGTCCCATTATGCTGTTAGTGAGATAATCCTTTGAAAATTTATGGTATAAAAGTCCGATTCCGGCACATGAAATAACTCCGATTCCACCTTCATTAGCCACGGCTGAAGCCAGTCCCGAGAGAGAAACACCGACACCCATACCACCCTGCACAATAGGCAACTTGACTTTCAGATTGCCTATATTAAAACCTTTCATCATTTTTATTTTGTATTACATGAATAATATACAAATGTAATCCCATTATATAATATACACATAACAAATCCCGCAGAACTACGATGTCCAGCGGGATTTCAACAACAAAACAATTAAGAAAAACTAATCAATTTCAATTATAACTTACCATACTGTTTCATAACCTATACGATTATCTGTCAATGAATTACCAATATAAGTAACAATAAAAGATTTGCTGTTTTCACACCTATATTTTTTAGCATTGACATAGATATTAACCCTATCGAAATATGATACAATGATCTTTTATATTTTAGTTCTCTACCCCTATATCGATACAAGCGAAATTTTCGAAAACGTCAGACAATATCATCGAAAGAGTTCACATCAATCAATCATGCAATCAATCATTTAATGTATTCCCCACCGATAAATATATTTATTGAGGATTATTTTATCAGTTGTAGTCTTACAAAAATGGGAAACATGATTTCGAGATAACGGTCCAACCTTATTACAATATCCAGTTCAGTTTTATCACAATTTTTTAACAGTCGAAGCTGTAGAACTTTTCACATTAATATTAACAGGAGACCCTGTATAACGGATACTCGATGCGCCACTGGCATCAGCTTCGATGTGATCTGTAACATTAACTTTAATATTAGAAGCCCCGGCTGATACAAGTTTAGCACTTTTAGCGGTAAGATTTTCGCCTGAAAACGAACAAGCGCCACTAATATCAACAACAACATTATCCACATTACCAGAAACATTTACATGACTCGCTCCAGATCCATTGAAAGCAGCTGAACCTGCATTCAACACAATATCAGCACGTGAACTACCCGAAAAACCCATCGAAACATTATCTGAGCCCAAAGTAGCACTCATACGACTTGCTCCCGAAAAAATGATTTTCATCGTTTCTGTAGCCTTAACTACTACATCACTGACATTTGTAGCCCCAGATATTTCTCCATAAAAATTATCTGTAACAAATTCCCCATACGATTTCAAATTCACGGCTCCCGATACTTTCAAATTACCCAATTTATTAAGATATATTTTAGCAACACACATATTCTGCAAATTGTTTATATATCTATCGTTACCTCTATAATTTACAAGACCCACAACGACATTTCCATTTTTATCAAGATCAAAAATAAGTCTGTTTTCCAACTCGGCCGGCACCTCTACCTGTGCATAAGTATCCGTAGAATAATGTAACTCTACTTTAAAAGCATTGGAAACATTCACTCCCTTGATATCCATATTCTGATAACGCGTTAAACGCACCATTTTAATATCTGCTGAAGCCACGCTCACAAACAAGAGCATCAAAACTAAAGTAAACAGTTTTTTCATGATCAAACGATTATTTATTAAGTTATTTATGTATTAAACGTTTTCAAATGGCAAAAGTTACAGTTTATTTATCCATTTTTTTTACCTTTGTGCATTGTAATTTTTACACACATTATGAGCGACAGAAAAATAAGGGTAGGAATCACGCATGGTGACATCAACGGGATTGGTTATGAAGTAATAATCAAAGCCCTGAATGACCCACGCATGACAGAGTTATGTACCCCGATAATATATGGATCGGCAAAAGCTGCCGCCTTTTACAAAAAAACGATCGAAAACGCTGAAAATTTTAATTTCAATCTTATTTCGTCGGCCAAAGATGCCAATCCCAAACGGGTCAATCTGATAAATTGCTGCGACGATTCATTGAAAGTTGAACCGGGAGTAATGACACTCGAAGCTGGAACAGCTGCTGCAGAAGCGTTACGCACAGCTGCAAGAGATCTGAAAAACAAAGAAATAGATGTTGTTGTCACAGCACCTATTTGTAAAGAAAATATACAATCCGACGATTTCCATTTTACCGGACATACGGAATTTTTTGCCGAAATGTTCGAAGGCGAACCGCTTATGATGATGTGCAGCGATCTGATGAAAGTAGGCTTAGCAACTATACACATTCCTGTTTCACAAGTTAGCAACAGCATTACCGGTGAAAATATCATCAACAAGTTGAAACAACTCAAACAAACACTCATACAGGATTTTTCCATCACAAGCCCGAAAATAGCAGTTCTAAGCCTTAATCCTCATGTGGGAGACGGTGGCGTTATAGGCATGGAAGATACAGAAACAGTTCTGCCTGCCATACAAGATGCTGTTCGTGAAAATGTTCTTGCATTCGGACCATTCGCTGCAGACGGTTTTTTTGCAGCAGCTGCATATACCAAATATGATGCTATATTGGCAATGTATCATGACCAAGGGTTAGCTCCTTTCAAAGCATTGTCACACGATGGAGTGAATTACACTTCAGGGCTTTCCATAATAAGGACCAGTCCTGCACACGGAGTAGGATTTGATATAGCGGGAAAAGACAAAGCTGATGAAAGTGCAATGCGTCAAGCAATATACATGGCCTTGGATATTTTCAGAAGTCGTAAAATATACGAACAAATATCAGCCAATCCCCTGAAAACATATAAACGGGAAACAGGAGCCAAAGATATTTCAGTATCCGATCTGCCTGACACGGAAGAAGAAAAAGATTAAAAATTTATATATATAAAGTAATGATTAAAATAACTTTTCCCAACGGCGACATTCGTGAGTACGCTAAGGGAACCACAGCGATGCAAATAGCAGAGAGCCTCAGTCCACGTTTAGCGGCAGAAGTTCTCGCAGCAACAGTTAACGGCAAGGTTAAAGACCTCAATATGCCGATCAACGAAGATGCAGAAATAAAACTTCACAAATGGGATGACGAAGAAGGAAAACGTACTTTCTGGCACTCTTCCTCCCATCTTTTGGCCGAAGCATTGGAAGCACTCTATCCAGGCATAAAATTCGGTATAGGTCCAAGCATTGAGAACGGTTTTTATTATGATGTTGACTCTCCCGAACCAATTACGGAATCCGATCTTCCAAAAATAGAAAAGAAGATGGAAGAGATAGCACGTACAAAAGAAGCTATCTCGCGTCGTGAAGTATCCAAAGCAGAAGCACTCGACACATATACTAAAAAGGGAGATCAATATAAAGTCGAACTTATCAACGATCTCGAAGACGGTACAATCAGTTTCTATACCAATGGAAATTTCACTGATCTTTGCCGTGGTCCTCATCTCCCAAATATGGGATATATAAAAGCAGTAAAACTTACAAGTGTTGCCGGAGCATATTGGAGAGGAAACGAAAACAACAAAATGCTTACCCGTATATACGGAATAACATTCCCTAAAAAATCATTGCTCGACGAATACCTTGTATTACTGGAAGAGGCTAAAAAACGAGACCATCGTAAATTGGGCAAGGAACTGGAACTATTCCATTTCTCTCCACGCGTAGGAGCAGGATTGCCATTGTGGCTTCCAAAAGGTGCAGCTTTGAGAGAACGTTTGGAAAACTTCCTTAAAAACGTTCAGAAAAAATATGGTTACCTTCAGGTTGTAACTCCTCATATAGGGATGAAAGACCTCTACGTTACTTCAGGACACTATGCAAAATATGGGAAGGATTCGTTCCAACCGATACATACTCCCGACGAAAACGAAGAGTTCCTGCTTAAACCTATGAACTGCCCTCACCACTGTGAAATATACCGTTTCAAACCACGTTCATACAAAGACCTACCATTGCGTTTTGCTGAATTTGGAACAGTCTACCGTTATGAACAGAGCGGGGAATTGCATGGATTGACACGTGTTCGCGGTTTCACTCAGGACGATGCACATATCTTCTGCCGTCCCGATCAGCTCAAAGAAGAGTTTATGAAAGTTATAGATATCGTACTCTATATCTTCAAAACACTCAGTTTCGACAAATTTACTGCACAGATATCACTTCGTGACCCTGAAAACAAAGAAAAATATATCGGAACGGATGAAAACTGGCACAAAGCTGAACAAGCCATTATCGAAGCTGCAAAAGAAAAAGGGCTTGAAACTACGGTAGAACTCGGTGAAGCTGCATTCTATGGTCCGAAACTCGACTTTATGGTACGCGATGCCATAGGTCGCAAATGGCAGTTGGGGACAATACAGGTAGACTATAACTTACCTGAAAGATTCGATCTGACATATAAAGGATCGGATGACAAAGATCACCGTCCTATCATGATTCACCGTGCACCATTCGGTTCGATGGAACGTTTTGTGGCATTATTGTTGGAACATACAGGTGGTAAATTTCCATTGTGGTTGGCTCCTGAACAGGTTGTAGTATTGCCTATAAGTGAAAAATTCAATGATTATGCACAAAAAGTTTCAGATTATCTAAATAATTGCGATATTCGTAGTCAGGTAGATGACCGAAACGAAAAAATAGGACGTAAAATACGTGACAACGAACTTAAACGTATACCTTTCCTGCTTATCGTAGGTGAAAAAGAAGAACAGGAAAATGGAGTCTCGGTACGAGTACAGGGTGAAGGAGACAAAGGTTCGATGAGTTGCGAAGAGTTCGTCAAAATGGTCGAAGACCTCGTTAAAAATGAAGTACAAGCTATAGATAAAAAATAAATAAACTTAAAAAACATTTAATGGCAGATAACAGATCTAATTACAAGCCTCCATTCGCAAGGCCGAAACCAGCTCCGGAAGCAAAAAATAAAACGCCTGAAAAAGAGGTTGCGCATAGAATTAATCAATATATAACCGCTCCCCAAGTCAGGCTAACGGGGGACAACATAGAAGGCGGCTCCGTTGTAGTTCCTTTGCAGGAAGCATTGCACATGGCGGATGAAATGGATTTGGATCTTGTTGAAATATCTCCCAAGGCCGATCCTCCGGTATGTCGTATAATAGACTACCAAAAATTTCTGTATCATCAGAAAAAAAAGGCGAAGGAAATAAAAGCTAAAGCCGTTAAAGTAACGATTAAAGAGATACGTTTCGGACCTAATACGGATGATCACGATTATAACTTTAAATTGAAACATGCCGAAAATTTCCTCAAGGAAGGATCGAAAGTGAAAGCTTATGTATTTTTCCGAGGACGTCAGATAGTATTTAAAGATCAGGGTGAAATACTTTTATTGAGGTTTGCAACAGATCTTGCAGAGTGGGCTAAAGTGGAACAGATGCCTCAACTCGAAGGTAAACGTATGATAATCATACTTGCTCCGAAATCGAAGAAATAGTCAGGATAACCTTTATGAGGGCTTGGTGCGATTTGCGCGAAGCCCTCATTGTATAATAAATAACTCATGAAAACAAAAGACATCCTCATTATCACTTGCGCTGTAATAGTATTGTTGCCTTTTTTCATTTCCAGTACGGTTTACGAACTGTACAAAGAACTTAATGCCGAACATGGCATGATTATGAGTTTTTTGAAATTTGCCATACTATCTACATTTGGAGAATGCATCGGATTAAGGATAACTTCAGGTGTTTATAATAAAAAAGGATTTGGAATTTTACCACGTGCATTGGTCTGGGGTGTATTAGGTATGGCCATTAGTATGGCTATGACCATTTTTTCAAACGGGGTACCGGCATTCCTCAAATCATTGGGAATGGAAAATGCCGTAAACGTAATGAGTGAAAGCTTATCTTGGCAGAAAGTATTCGTAGCATTTTGCATATCCGTAGCAATGAACTCAATATTCGCACCTGTATTCATGACATTTCACAGAGTAACAGACACTCATATTTTATTAACGGGAGGAACTTTGAGAGGACTATTTACTCCACTGAAAATGGGAGAGATACTGGCCAACCTCGATTGGAAACGGCAATGGGGATTCGTTTTCAAAAAAACTATACCTTTGTTTTGGTATCCTGCTCATACAATAACTTTCCTGTTACCAGGAAATATGCGTGTCCTTTTCGCCGCACTACTCGGTGTTGTTTTAGGAATATTGTTGGCTATCGCGGCAAATCATAAAAAATAGATTGTTTCCATTAATTATATAAAAATAAAAATCCCCGAAATATATTTTCGGGGATTTTTATTTTATTCCTTATTATATTATTTCAACTTCATAAGAGCTTCGATTTTTTTAGGTATATCTGTATTATCCATTATACCAGTAAATGCTGAAGCTCCAGTTCCGTAAGCATATACAGGAACCATTGTTCCAGTATGCCCTTTGGTACTGAATTCAGGAACAGCTTTTTTATCTTTCTCTGGAAGTGTAAGTCCGCCTGTTTCATGATCGGCTGTGACAACAACCAATGTTCCTGGGTGTTGGTCGGCATATTCAAATGCAACCTTTACTGCTGCATCAAAATCAAGAAGTTCAAGAACAACTTTTTCAGGATTGTTATCATGGCCCCCTCCATCAATCTGAGAACCTTCAACCATCAAGAAAAAGCCTTTAGAACTGTTATTGGAAAGGATAGTCAATGCTTGTGCTGTAGCTTCGGGAAGCATATTGCCTCGACCCTGTTTGATCGTAGGCATGGCATTGTCTGCCAAAAGAGCGCCCAAACGTCCGCTTGTTACATTCTTAACTTCATCCATACTGTGACCGATAGTGTAACCTTTGGCTTTCAACTCTTCAGAAAGATTACGTCCATCCTCTCTCTTTTCAAAAAACTTGACTCCTCCTCCGATAAACACATCAATATCGCTATCGAGATAATCTTCTGCTATTTCGAATTCATTGCCACGACTTTCATTATGTGCAACAAATGATGCTGGAGTTGCATTCGTTACCGAATATGTAGCAATAACACCTGTAGCAAGACCTGCTTTTTTACTTTTTGCAAGTACGGATTCGACCGGCTGTTTATTCTCATCCATTCCTATCGCTCCATTATAAGTCTTCTTGCCTGTTGCCAATGCTGTTCCTGAAGCAGCTGAATCGGTTACCTCACTCGAAGCTGAATGAGTACGCTGCAATCCAACATAAGTTGCATCCTGAAGTGCCAACGGTGACTCTTTTGCAAGCATGGCCGCTGTAACTTGTGTAAGGCCCATACCGTCACCTATCATATAAATGACATTCTTCACCTGTTTTTCTTTGGTCCGTTTGTTCTGAGACTGAGCTTCCATCGGAACACTCAATATCAAAACGGCCAATGCCATAATAGATAATGTTAATTTCCTCATTTTAATATCATTAGTTAGTTTAATTTAACAATCCATATTGTCTGAACACGCGTATAAAGTTACTATTTTTTTCAAAATTTAGTATAAACTATTCTTCAAACACACTCGAAATAAAGCATAACAATTTGTAAATACACTAGATAGAACAACTTTAAATAATCGTTAATTAAAAATAGTCTATACCCATAATTTTTTAATAACATAAAAAACTACAAAACGCATTTGCATTTCAATAAAACAACACCATACCATAGGTTTACTAAAGCTCCGAATGCGATTTTTAATTGTTTTTATCAAAATCAAGGATCAAATTATTTGTTCATCTCAAAATAATTATTACTTTTGCAACGCGATTGGGAACAAATCGCCGATGGCGGGATAGCTCAGCTGGTTAGAGCGCATGATTCATAATCATGAGGTCCGGGGTTCAAGTCCCCGTCCCGCTACAAAAGAAAAAGTTTATAAAGCAGTTGCAAGAAAATTTGTGACTGCTTTTTTTGTAACTTTAAGTCAACAAACAATAAAAATGGGAAAAATGCATAAATCTTTAACGATACCTTTACTACTGATTACAATATTTACGATCGGGATACTGCATACATCATCAGCAAAAGATAACACCCCTGATAAAAATTTAAAAGATTACGTCCAATATGTAAACCCTTTCATAGGCACACAAGGTGACGAGCACTGTTTTCCAGGAGCAACATCACCTTTGGGCATGGTCCAACCAGGTCCTGAATCGACAACGGACCACTATCCGGGATACGAAGGACGCCATGTGGCAGGTTATCAATATGACGATCCCTATATATGGGGTTTTACGCAAACACATCTTAACGGGGCGGGTTGTCCGACATTATCAGACATACTGTTGCTACCATTTTACGGTAACGCGAACCACATGCAAAAACGTTCTGATTTTCGTTCGAGGTATGACAAGAAAAGCGAAACGGCATCACCCGGTTACTATGGGGTAGAATTGATCGACCACAAGGTAAAAGCTGAGATGACAGCTCTTCCCCACATTGCTTACCATCGTTATACATATGCACATCCCGACTCAGCGAAATTATTGATTGATCTGCAATATGGTGTCAGTTGGGATATTAATAACATCAAAGACAATATACTGGCAGCAGAAGAGCAATTCACAGACAGTTATACCCTTTACGGTTACAGAAAAGCAAGGGAATGGACCGAACGTAAACTTTTTTATGTCATCAAGTGGAACAAACCATTAAATAAATATGAAAAGCTCACACCACCCGATAATGCCGAAGAAAAAGCTCCGAGATACATTATCAGTTTCGATATGGGGAACGATCCATGTCTTGAAGTATGCGTAGCCGTTTCCACCGTAAGTATCGATGAAGCTTACAACAATCTCAATACGGAGTTCAAAGGATGGAAAACATTCGATACCGTATGTCAAGACACACGAAATAAGTGGAATAAGATTTTCAATCTTATAGAATTCGAGGGCAGTGAAGAACAGAAAGTAAATTTCTACACATCATTTTATCATCTGTACACTCAACCGAACAATATTGCCGATGTCAGTGGAACATACAGGGCTTGTAACGACTCCACATATACGTCTCCAGACGGCAAGCACTACTCTACCCTTTCCATGTGGGATACTTTCCGTGCAGCCAATCCGCTCTATTCAATCATCACCCCTTCTCTGAGTGAAGAATTGGTTACCACTATGATGTCCTACTATATCCATAAGCCGACAGATCCGAATAATCCTTCCGAGGCAAATCCATATTTTCCCCGTTGGGGACTATGGGGACGTGAAGTTCACACAATGATTGCCAACCATTCGGTTCCGGTAATCGTTGATGCATGGTTAAAAGGCATTAAATCTCCATATTTCAATGACGAAGAGCTATTTGACGCATTATGGACAACTGTCACAAAACCGCATTACCGCAACCATGTAGAACTGATAGATCGTTACGGATATATACCATACGATGCCAAAATATCATCCATCGATGATGGACGCGAAACGGTTTCCCGTCTTTTGGAAGGAATATATGATGATTATTGCGTCGCTCAAATGGCAAAGGCTTTAGGGAAAACAGACAAATACGAATTTTTATCTAAAAGAGCTGCATATTACCGTAATGTATATGATACTGAATCGGGTTTTATGAGGGGAAAAGACAAAAACGGTCAATTCAAAACCGATGTAGATATAACGGAAGTGGTCGGTGAATGGATTCCGGAATCGGATTTTACAGAAGGAAATTCTTTTCATTACCGTTTTCACGTACAACACGACATTCCCGGTCTGATAGAGCTTAACGGAGGGAAAGATCAATTTGCCGATCGTCTGGATTCGATGTTTCTTTCAAAAACCAATCCGGTTGTAAAAAACAAAACATGGAAAGCATTAGGATGTTTAGGCCAATACTGGCATGGAAACGAACCTTGCCACCACTTAATATATCTTTACAAATACACTGATCGGGGATATATGACCGATTTGCTACTGCGTTACCTGACAGATAATTTCTACCGTAATGCCCCGAATGGCTTGCGTGGCAACGATGACTGCGGACAAATGTCGGCATGGTACATGTTGGCATGTGCAGGATTTTATCCTGTAAATCCGTGTGGAGGAGAATATATTTTAGGGGCTCCTCAAGCCGGACATATTGTTTTCAATCTACCTAACGGTAAAAAATTCGAAATCATAGCCGATAATTTCTCGGATAAAAATTATGAAGTTGCAGAAGTACAACTTAACGGCGTAAAACTGGACCGCAACTACATAACACACGAAGAATTAGCGCAAGGAGGCACTCTCCGCTTTAAAATGAAACGTGGACGTACATCTCTTGATAAAGTTCCATTTGCAATACAATAAGTTCGAAAACAACGGCAACGCTACCGGACATACGAATCGGTACAAACAATTTTGTTGCATTAAAATACTTAGCGTAATTATAACGCAATAGTTGTCTATGTCGCTTTTCGTTATTATTTTCATCCAGTTATAAACTTCGTAAAGACATAAACACAACCTAAATACATAAAAGAATGGGAACAAATACTATTATCAAATCTAAAAAAACGCTACTTACCACGGCAGCGATACTTCTGACAACAGTCTGTTTCGCCCAAATGAAAGAAAATCCTTTTATTCGGGATATCTATACGGCAGATCCTTCTGCTCATGTATGGGAGGACGGGCGACTCTATGTCTATCCCTCGCACGACATAGCTCCACCGAGAGGCTGTGACCTTATGGATCAATATCATGTTTACTCGACAGATGACATGGTAAACTGGACCGACCATGGAGAGATTCTTCGTGCCAGCCAGGTACCTTGGGGACGTCCCGAAGGAGGATTCATGTGGGCTCCTGATTGTGCATACAAAAACGGCACATATTATTTCTATTTTCCACATCCCAGCGGAAGTGATTGGAACCATACATGGAAAGTTGGAATAGCTACAAGTAAGAAACCTGCAAGCGATTTCGAAGTACAAGGATATATGGAAGGTCTTGGCGATAACTTTGCAATGATAGATCCATGCGTATTTGTCGATGACGACGGACAGGCATATTTCTACTACGGTGGCGGCGGACGTTGCAAAGGGGCCAAACTGAAAGACAACATGGTTGAATTGGAACATCCCCTGATAGATATGGAAGGGTTGGTTGATTTCCATGAAGCCACATGGGTACATAAAAAAGATGGTGTATACTATCTGTCATATTCAGACAACCACCCCGGTAGTAACCGCATGAATTATGCAACGAGCGATTCTCCGTTAGGCCCATGGACTTACAGAGGAATATATATGGAACCTACCGGATGCGACACAAATCACGGTTCGATAGTGGAATACAAAGGACAATGGTACGCATTTTATCACAACAGCGCTCTGTCCGGTCAAGGCAATCTGCGTTCAATTTGTGTAGACAAACTGTATTATAATCCTGACGGGACCATACAAATGGTTAAACAGACAGGACTTAATGTAAAAAAATAACCTTAAAACTTTTGAGACATGAATATTACATGAATTTCTATTACCATGTCTCGATAAATTAATATTTAGCAATATCATTATTATATCAAAAACGGGGGGCTTTGGATTAAACCTTAGCCCCCGTTTTTTGATGTTCACACTAATTTACTTTGAATTTTGCTTATATGCTTTTTTTGCTTTCTTAACTATTTCTTCAGCCCGATCTGCTCCTTTTTGAACCGCATCGGAAAAAGAATCATTCATATTCTCTATCGTATCGGAAACTTCTCCAGCTACCTGTTTTGCCTTACTTACTGCCTTTCCAGCTATTTCTGCTGTTTTAACAATTACTTTTTCTACTTTATCAGCAACTTTATCTTCAATATCACAAGAAGAAGTTTTGCAACATGTTTTCTCTTCCATAACACCCATTTATCAATTCATACAACTTATTTAGATTTTTTTCGCGACAACAAATTGGCTATGAACAATAGAACTATTGCACCAACCGTCGCTGTAATAAGACTACCCAACATATTGTCTGCCTTAAGTCCCAAAAGGCTGAAAATCATACCGCCCAATACACTACCGATCATGCCAACCACCATATTTAGAAGCAATCCCGAACCGCTTCCTTTAACAACAAGACTCCCTATATAACCGGCAACAATTCCTATAAGCAAATACCACAACCAAAACATATATATTTTTTATTTACATTTTAAAATTTCTGTAAATTAACTATTCCAATAACTGTGCCATCATGAATTGTTAATGTATTAAATGAGTGTTAAACATAAAAATATAACACATCTCCAAATATAAATTACACGGAAATGAATCTTCTTAATAACTTTTCATTTCATGAACTTTCTTTTCATATAAGCCTATGCAAAACAGCTCTCTCCAAAAGTTTTTCAGTGAATATTTCAGATTTTTTAATAATTGTAAATACTTTTGCACCCCGAAAGATGAATAGAGATGGACGAAAAGAGCTTAATGAAAGAAAACATACGAAAGCAACTCGCAAAATTGGCAGTTCCTATTTTCATCGAGACGTTGCTTATAATGATGTTGGGAGCAGTGGATACGGTCATGTTGAGCCGACATTCGGACGCAAGCGTAGCAGCAGTAGGTGTAGTCAACCAAATCATAATGTTTACCTTTCTTGTTTTCGAAGTAATAAGTCTCGGAACATCTGTTCTGTGTTCGCAATATTTAGGGGCTAAACTGGAAAAGAAAGTTGTTCAAGTTGTAGGAGTTTCTTTATTAGTTAATCTCATAATAGGAAGTGCTGTAAGTTTGTTGCTCTATTCAATGTGTCAAACAATACTGCAATGGATGGGGCTTACTCCAGAACTTATGAATGAAGGGGTCGGTTATATGCGTATCGTAGGAGCTTTTGCATTTTTTCAAGCTCTTTCCTTAACCATATCTGCTGCACTGCGCAGTGCCGATAAAGCCGTCTATCCTATGATAGTAACAGGAATAGTCAACGTTTTAAATATTTTAGGCAACTATTCTCTCATTTTCGGAAAATTCGGATTCCCTGAAATGGGGGTACAAGGAGCGGCTATATCAACAGCATTCAGTCGTGGCGTCGCAATGATAATACTTTTAGTGATATTGATGAAAGTACATATACGACGTTTCCCGATATCATATTTCCGTCCGTTCCCATTCATCGAATTGCGAAACTTACTTAAAGTGGGACTACCTTCTGCCGGAGAAATGATCTCTTACAGTTCTTCTCAAATCGTCATAACCTATTTTATAAATAAACTCGGGACCGAAGCATTAGCCATTCGTACATATTGCGTAAACATCATTATGTTTGCCTATCTATTCTGTACATCAATAGCACAAGGAGGTGCAATATATATCGGACACCTAATAGGCATGAAAAAACCATACGGAGCTTTTCTCTTAGGAAAATATGTAGTCAAAAGAGCCATTTTGATAACGGTCTCGATATCTGCCATATTTGCCATTTTAGGACACTCTATAATGGGATGGTTAACTACAAATCCGGAAATAATCAGACTCGGAGCAACAATACTGCTCGTTGATGTAATACTCGAAATAGGACGTCCTATAAACATCTTTGCCACCAATGCCTTACGTGCCGCAGGAGATGTAAACTTTCCTTTTTACGTCGGTGTAATAGTAATGTGGAGCGTAGCTGTCGGATGCGGATATTTATTAGGAATACATTGGGGACTGGGCATAATCGGTATGTGGTGTGCATTTACACTCGATGAAAATATCCGCGGAGCAATATTCATGCGACGTTGGTACAGTATGAAATGGGTAAAAAAAGGATTCGTATCATTGTAAACTACAGTTCCTGTAAATATTTATTATTCCATAATCATTGTAAGACAACATTGATAAATCGTGTGATATAAATCGTATCATAAATAATATTATTGTATGCACGTTTAACTTTAAACACTTGAACAAATAGTGATAATATATAAAACACTATATCATGAAATATATCTATGTAACTCAATATCGTACAATTTTATAATATTACAGATATGAGCCATACATAAAATATCCCCGTTTAACTGTTATGTTAAACGGGGATATTTGTTATCAATAATATAAATAAATGTTTTACAAACTGTCACCGAAATCTTTGCGGAATTTAATCATCATTTTTTCAGGCCAATCGCTTGTAGGTTCCAATCCGCCCATAAAGAAACGTAATACGGGAGGCTCATAAACGAATTTAAGACCACCTATCATATCTCGATTATCATATAACCACTGCAAACGGTCTATTACATAATTTACTTGGGATAATGTAAATACTCGACGAGGAACAGCTAAACGAAGTAATTCTACATCAGCCAATATTTCAACTCCGTTTTCATCACGTACGCTCGAAATAGTACCACGTTCCATACCGCGAATTCCCGAAATCAGATAAAATGCTGCGGCAAGAGCCCCTGCAGGATATTCATTCTGAGGAATATGAGGACAGAATTTCATTGCATCTACATGGCAACCGAGAACTCCCGGAGGAGTTACCACAGGAATACCCAACTTATCCAACGTTTCCACCATATATTTGATAAAGGATGGACTTTGACTTATCATCGTTTCGTCCAAAGTCTCATACATACCTACGGCCATGGCTTCAATCTCCCGTACAGAAATACCACCGTAAGTAAGGAATCCTTCATACAATGGAATAAGAGCTTCCATTTTATTATACAATTCCCGTTTATTGGTACATATACCTCCTCCTCGCGAAGAAGTCAGTTTCCGGGCTGAAAAATAAACAAGGTCGGCTAATCCTGTCATCATTTTTATAATATCGCCCATAGAGTTTTCCTTCCACTGTTCTTCGCGCTGTTTAACAAGATATGCATTCTCTCCCAAAAGACTTGCATCCAAAACAAGCATTATACCATATTTATCTGCTATACGACGAACATCCATCATATTGCTGATAGAGAAAGGCTGACCTCCGATAAGATTCGTCGAAGCTTCCATGCGTATGAACGGAATCTTATCAACACCATTAGTTTCAATGCATTTCACAAGTTTATCTATATCGATATTACCTTTAAACGGATTGGTCGAATGCAACTCGAGAGCATCGTCATATAGAAGTTCTGCGATCTGACCTTCATTTTCCATAATATGCGCCAATGCAGTGGTAAAATGGTAATTCATTGGTATTACATCGCCTTTTTTAATAAAAGCTTTACATATTACATTCTCTGCCGCACGACCTTGATGCACCGGAAGGAGATATTTTTTACCTAATACCTCTTCAACCGCCTTTTGCAATTTTGAAAAACTCTGAGAACCTGCATAAGCATCATCAGCCTGAAACATAGCTGCAATCTGATTGTCACTCATGGCATTGGTACCGCTATCGGTAAGCATATCCAGATAAACATCGCGCGTACTCAGGCGAAAAGTATTGAAACCGGCCTCTTTTATAGCATCCAAACGACGTTCAATAGGTACTAAATGAAGTTTTTGTACTACACGTACTTTGTGCAATTCTAAAGGAATATTTTCTCCTTTATAAAATTTTACGTTATTCATTGCAAGGTTTTAGATTATATTAGTAGTAGGTTAATAGTCTGATATTATTTCACTGAAAATCCGTATGTCGTAATCTGTGTATATGTTTCACCAGGTCGCAAAACAGCCGATGGGAAATTGTCATGATTAGGTGCATCGGGATAATTTTGTGCTTCCAATGCTATGGCTGATCCATAATATTGTGATGCAGTATCCTGTTCTACACGAGATTTACCTGTAAAGAACTGAATACCGGGAGTAGTTGTCTGAACAGTCATCAAAATTCCTGTCGAGGGTTCATAAGCTTCTGCTGCAACCACCTCTTCTGCATTTGCTTCTGGACGGTTGATTATATAATTGTGGTCATAACCGTCACGATAATTGAATATTGAATCTTCCTTGAAAACAACATCTCCAATAGGAGTAGCTGTACGAAGATCCAGCGCTGTTCCTGCAACAGACACGATTTCTCCTGTCGGAATCAAACCGGCATCGGTCGGAGTATAGTTATCTGCATTGATTTTGATCAGGTGAGAATTAACTGATTGTTTGCGGTCCCCATGAAGATTGAAATATGCATGATTCGTCAGATTTATCACCGTAGGTGCATCTGTCGTAGCATTATATGCGATACGAAGTTTATTATCATTGGTAACGGTATATGTAACTTTTACAGTTAAAGTACCAGGGAACCCTTCTTCTCCGTCAACTGAAACATAAGTGAGTTCGAGTGCATCTTCACCCGCTTCATTCTTGAACTGACGTGCATCCCATACTTTTTGTGAGAAATTTTCAAGCCCTCCATGAAGAGCATTTTCTCCATTATTGATCGGAATATTATACTCTTTGCCGTCTATGGTAAACTTACCTTTGGCAATACGGTTGGCATAACGGCCGACTACATAACCTCCGAAAGTATTTTGTGGATTGAAAAAGTCTTTTATCGACGGATAACCCAATACAACATCTTTAAATGTACCATCTTTTGCAGGAACCCACAAATCGACAATGTTACATCCATAATTGGTAATCTGAGCTGTCATACCGTTTGCATTTGCAAGCGTATAAAGAGATATCTGCTTACCTTTGACAATAGTATCATAATCAGAGGCAGAATAGAGAGGCAAACCGCTTTTAGGTTTATCGGAGCATGACACGACGGCTAAAGCAATCAGACATGCCAAAATCATTTTTTTCATAATAATATAAAGTTTAATTATTCTTTTTTAGTTTTAACACAAACGTTTCAAAAGTAACAAAAATAAATCTAAACGATTACATTTCATGCACGCTTTTTTATATCACCTCACATATTTGCGACTTTAAACGCTCGTTTTTTTTTCGTATGTTTGTACACGGCAAAAAAATCCCGTAATTGTAATTGATGGAGAGAATTATAAAAATTCTGGAGAGTTGGAAAACAACGGCATGGCTGCTGATTATATACGCCACAGGAATGGCTGCCGCTACCTTTATCGAAGCTGCTCATGACACGGCAACTGCACGCAGTATGGTATATAATTCATGGTGGTTCTACATACTGCACATAATTCTGGTAGCCAATTTTGTTTTCATATCCATGCGTATGCAGTTGTGGCAACGACGAAGATTCGGAGTTATCGCACTCCATTGGGGATTTGTAATAATTATAATCGGAGCCTTTATAACAAACATCTGGGGATATGAAGGACGTATGCATATCCGTGAAGGAGAAACGTCATCGGTTATAATAATTGAAGACCATTTCATGAAAGAGGTTCCCTTCAGTATAACTCTCAAAGATTTCAGGTTGGAACGTTATCCCGGCAGCAATAGCCCTTCATCATACGAAAGCGATGTAGTAATAAATTACGAAGGTGAAGAATGGGAACAAAAAATATACATGAATAACATAGCTCGTGTAGGCGGATTCCGCATATACCAAACATCATACGATACGGATGAACAAGGCACAATACTGACCGTAAATAGCGACTTTACGGGAACTGCAGTTACATATACCGGCTATTTTCTATTATTTTTAGGGTTATTATGGTCTTTAATCGAACCGGGATCTCGTTTCCGGGCCATCTATAAATCTCTCGGGAAAACAGGTATCGCCACACTATTATTACTTACAGCAAGTACATTTTCGGCATACGGTATCGATGTCCGGACTGCAGTAGATAAATCACATGCCAAAAAATTTGGAAATCTGCTAATACAATCGCCTGACGGACGCATAGAACCAGTAAACAGTTACTCGTCGGAAATATTGCGCAAACTTTATCATCGTAACAGTTATAAAGGTGAAAATCCCGATCAGGTATTGGCAGGCATACTATCTGATCCTGCACGTTGGAGTACCGAACCATTAATATACGTCAGCATAAAAGAGGTTGCACATGAACTCGGAGCTACAGGCAAACATCTGTCATACAATGAGATGTTCGATGAAAATGGGAATTACCGTATTGAGAAAGAGATCAGTCGTATATATCGTAAACCACCGGGAGAACGCACTAAAAAAGACAAGGAATATATAAAATTGGACGAAAAGGTCAACATATTATATTCTCTATTTCACGGTAAAATGATGCCTATATTTCCCGTAGAAGGAGGCAAATGGTTATCTGAAGGCGATGACTTAAGCAATCTAACAAAAATGGATTCAATGGTTGTTGCAGGTGTACTCGACTGGCATGGGGCCAAAGTGAGAGAAGGCGATTACACCTCGGCAGGCGAAGCATTGGATATAATCAGGAAATACCAAACTGCAAAAATTGAAAATTACAACATCGAAGGCCATACTGTAAATATGACTAAAATAAAAGCCGAAATATTATACAACAAGGCAAATATATTTCGTATGGCATTCAGATTATATCTGATTTTAGGATTTACACTTATGATATTACTCATTAGCGGACACAATATCACCTCCCCTTCGCAAAAAACTATAAAAGTCATAAAAATAATCACTGCCCTTATAATTGCTGTATTTGCATATCACACTTTCGGCATTGCCCTGCGTTGGTACATATCAGGACGAGCCCCATGGTCAAACGGGTATGAAACAATGGTTTATGTTGCCTGGGCAACGTTGCTCGCAGGAATAATATTCATTAAAAAATCTAAACTTGTAACAGCCCTAACAACAGTACTGGCCGGGGTAATACTGTTCGTATCAAACCTAAACTGGCTTGATCCGCAGATAACTCCACTCGTTCCGGTATTGAAATCTTACTGGCTGATGATACACGTATCGGTAATAACCGCCAGTTACGGATTTTTCGGCATGTGTTTCATGTGCGGTCTTGCATCACTTATTGCAATCATTTTCCGTCGTACACTTCCCGATCTGCGTAAAATCAACGAATTGTCTATGAACATAGGATTGGTTCTTTTAACCGCAGGAATATTTTTCGGCGCAATTTGGGCCAATGAATCATGGGGCCGGTACTGGGGCTGGGACCCTAAAGAGACTTGGGCTTTAATTACAATGGTTGTATATGCATTCATAACACATTCACATTTTTTATCACGACTCAATAATATTTATGCTTTCTCCGTTATGTCGGTAATTGGGATGATCTCTGTGGCAATGACATTTTTTGGTGTCAACTATTACCTCGCAGGATTACATTCATATGGAGGAGGCGGTGAAGTTTCATTCATAACGGTAACAATAATTATTTTACTACTGTTTACAATTATAGCAGCAGGAGGATACACATACAAGAAAACTACACAACAACAATGAAAAAAAGAGCTGTACCATTATACTTTTTATTAATATGCGCGCTATTCGTAACGTTTACAGCAATGTATAAAAAAACACTGCGTACAGAACCCACACAGGAAATTCATAAAAAAACATATATACTCGAAGGTTTAAACCACAATATAAACGACGAAATGTCGGACCTGCCCCAAACCAAACAGATGGAAAAGGTCATAACCCGATTCATGTCGCAATGGGAGATAATAGGAGCATCACTGGCCATAATGAAAGATGGCAAACTGATATACAGCAAAGGTTTCGGATATGCCGACCAGGAACAACGTATCAGAACTGAAGTAAAACATATTTTCCGAATAGCCTCTGTTTCAAAACTCATTACGGCAACAGCGATTATGAAATTATGCGAAGACGGACAACTCAAATTAAATGATAAAGTTTTTGGTGAGGATGGCATACTGTGCGATTCAATGTTCACACAGAATATAAGAGATAAACGTATTCGCAACATAACCGTAGAACAGTTATTGCGACACAGGGCAGGATTTTCAATACGAGCCGGCGATCCACTGTTTACCCCTTTGGAAGTGGCACGTAGAATGAATGTGGAACCGCCCATAGATCTGAACACAATGGTCAGTTATGCAGCCAATTCTTACCTTAGAGTAAATCCGGGCAGTAGCAACATATATTCGAACTTAGGCTATGTCGTACTAACCAAAGTGATAGAAAAAGTTACAGGGACCGATTATGAACGTTATGTAAAAGATTCATTATTGATACCTTTAGGAATAGGCGACATGCACATCGGACATACATTTTACGTCGACAAACGCCCCAATGAAGTAAAATATTATGAACCTTCAGATGTAGAACCGGTTCAACCTTTCGATGGACGCGCATCTTTGGAACACAGATGTTATGGTGCGTGCGATCTGCAAGTATTGAGTGGTGCAGGAGGATGGATCGCCTCTCCGACCGAAATTCTAAAGTTCGTATCAGCCATAGATGACCGAACACCATCACCCAAAATATTATCCAATGCATCTATAAGATACATGACTACAAAACTGAAAGACCAGTATCCTATCGGGTGGATGCGTGTATCCGAGAGAGGTGATTGGTGGAGAACAGGCACTCTTTCCGGAAGCAGTGCGATGCTCAAA
>CASFSC010000236.1 GCA_949296995.1 uncultured Alistipes sp.
GTTTTCATATCGTATACGAAAAGGATATAGACCAACCCATCGGAGACGGATTCTTCTTTACCATAGGCTACAAAGACATGAGTAGCAGTGAATTGATGAGGGAACTGATATATTACGGCATCAGTGCCATCACACTCACTACGACAGGCAGCGACCAACAAGGCATACGAGCCTGTACGTCCCGTATGCGCGATGACATGTACGACGTTCTTGCCGAGCGATTAAAAGCATTTAACGAAAATCATTAAACCAACAACATACTACTCACACTTACTACTAATTGTTATGATCTGGAACGAGAATAAAGAATGTATGAGTAGAGAGGAGATGCGCGAGCTTCAGGGCAAACGTCTTCACAAACTCGTATCGCTGGTATATCACAACACTCCATTTTATCGTAAAAAGATGCAGGAGATGAACATCCTGCCGGAAGATATACGCACAATAGACGATATAGTCAAATTACCATTTACTACGAAACAAGACCTTAGGGATAATTATCCGTACGGTCTGCTTGCAGCACCCCGTTCAGAGATAGTACGCATACATGCCTCATCAGGCACTACAGGTGTTCCGACAGTCGTAGGATATACTCGCCGAGACCTGTCAATATGGCAAGAGGCGATAGCACGTTGTATGACAGCTTACGGAGTGACACGTGACGATGTTTTTTCGGTAGGTTACGGATACGGTCTATTCACAGGAGGACTGGGAGCTCACTACGGTGTAGAACACTTGGGTGCAACCGTTATACCCACCTCAACTGGCAATACACAAAAACATATTCGTCTGATACGCGATTTAGGTATAACGGGGATCGCATGTACTCCATCGTATGCACTGTATCTGGCAGAAGCCATTGAAAAATCGGGTATTCCGAAAAAAGATATCCACTTGCGTATAGGTGCTTTCGGAGCCGAACCATGGACCGAAAACATGCGTAAAGAGACTGAATACCGTTTGGGATTGAATGCCTACAATCTTTACGGGTTAAGCGAAATAATGGGACCTGGAGTATCGCACGAATGCGAATGCAAAAACGGATCCCATATTGTAGAAGATCATTTTTATCCTGAAATCATATCTCCAGACACTTTGGAAACATTACCTTACGGTCAGGAAGGAGAACTGGTGTTAACGACTCTTACCAAAGAGGGAATGCCGTTATTGCGTTATCGCACAAAAGATCTTTGTTCATTGATAGAGGGTAAATGCGACTGCGGACGTACCAGCATCCGCATGACCCCTATAAAGGGACGCAGCGACGACATGTTAATCATTCGCGGTATCAATGTATTCCCATCGCAAGTTGAAAGCGTAGTTCTCGAAATGGAAGAGTTGGAACCTCATTACATGCTTATAGTGGACCGTGTTAACAATACGGACAAATTGGAAGTACAGGTTGAGGTAAAACCTGAATTTTTCTCTGACAGTCTGAACCAGATGTTGGAACTGAAGAAACGTATAGGCCACCGTCTGCAAAGTGTTCTGACAATTTCAGCCGAAGTGAAACTCATGGAACCCCAGAGTTTGGAAAGAAGTGAAGGAAAATCTAAACATGTAATAGATAAACGAGTTCTTGCCTAAAACCTTACAGCCATGACAACCAAACAACTATCCGTTTTCATAGAAAACAAAACCGGCCGTATCAACGACGTGACCCGTATTTTGGGAGCAAACGGCATAAACATGACGGCTTTCAGTATTGCAGAAAATGCCGATTTCGGCATTATGCGCATTGTGGTATCTAATGTAGAAAATGCTGTCAAAGTTCTTCGGGAAGCAAAATTTGCGGTATCTCTTACAGATGTGGTATGCCTTCAATGCTCCAACACACCGGGATCTCTTGCAAAAATTCTAGATGCTCTGGCAGTAGAAAATGTATTTATCGAATATATGTACGCCTTTTCCCAGGGTGAGATTGCGAGTGTTGTAATACGCCCGACAGACATTGAAACATGTATTAAGGTTCTTGAAGCTCACAATATACATAACTAAGAGGAAGTTTCGGCATAAACCGGCATAACACGATAACAGACAAAAAACACTTTGAAGAAAGTTTTTCATCAAAGTGTTTTTTTATAACATTACACTCAAATATTAATAAGATATCACTCGTATTACAATAAAATATGGATGAGCAATACGGGCATCGACGATTACGCAACAACCATACTATGAAAAAAGGAATTCTGAAAAATCAGAATTCCTTTTTTCATTTACCCTGCATCAATTTTTCTTGCTTTCACCAATCACTATAAAAACGGTTCAAAAGAATCGACATATTGCCATTATTTATTAAGACATGACTTCTTTTTCACACATCTGATTATCTCTCCCACCCACATAACCACAGAAGTGGAGAATATAATAATCAGCCAATCGCGTAACGATAAAGGTTCCGTGCGGAATACTTCACCGCCATAGGTTACAATCAATATCTGTCCTACAAGAATTATAAACAATACCACGAAGAAAGGGGCACATCCTTTACATGAACGGTAAAAAGGCTGATGCATTCCAAATCCTTTTGCATTGAACATATTCCAGAACTGCAACATGACAAATACCGTAAAGAATGCAGATAATGCATAAGTATCTATTTCTTGTCCCCAATATACGAGCATACCCATAAGTACGGCAATAAAGAGTGTACCTATCCCGATTATCATACGTGCCATACTTTTAGTAATAATGAATTCATCCTTAGGACGTGGCCGATCCTTCATCACTTCCCTACTTGGAGGAAGCGACGCCAAAGCAAGTGCTGCGAATGTATCCATAATAAGATTCACCCAAAGCATTTGAGTCACCGTAAGCGGTAATTCTCGGCCGAATATGGATCCTAAAAATACTATGATGACAGCCACAAAATTGATTGTGAGCTGGAACAACACAAAACGCTGAATATTCTTATAAAGCGAACGTCCCCACATAACAGCCGTCGATATACTGCTGAAGGAATCATCGAGCAACGTAATATCACTAGCTTCCTTAGCGACCGATGTTCCGGTTCCCATAGACAACCCTACATTTGCGAAATTCAGAGCAGGAGCATCGTTAGTACCATCTCCCGTTACAGCAACTATCTCACCTTTTTTCTGAAGCAGTTGTACCAAACGTTGTTTATCCATAGGACGTGCACGCGACATTATCTTGATAGCCTGCACTCTGTCGAGAAGCTGTTCATCACTCAGTTCTGCAAATTCAGGTCCGGTTATATGATTGAAATCGGTATCTTCAGGAGTCCACAAACCGATCTGACGACCTATCTCCTTAGCCGTGGCAGGTGTATCACCGGTAACAATCTTTACGCCTATACCTGCAGACAAACACTCTTGTACAGCTGGCGGGACATCTTCACGGACAGGATCCGAAATAGCTGCAATACCCATAAAAACAAGAGGTTTTTTCAAAGCTTCCTCACATGTGGTAATACCATCGGCTTTCAAACAGGCAAATCCCAATGTACGCATAGCCTTACTTTGGAAATTATAAAGCTGTTCTTCTACCTGCTTACGATCTTCGGCTTCAATGGATGTTTTTCCCAACACTATTTCCGGCGCCCCCTTGACATACAATATACGACCGTTTGAAGACGAATCAACAAGTGTAGCCATATATTTACGTTCCGTAGAAAAAGGAACCTCATCCACGACTTTAACATCATTACGCAAGACGGCATAATCAATATTATGCTCCTTGAGCCATAACAACAAGGCTCCCTCGGTAGGATTACCTATAACCTTACCGGACGAATCGAGAAATGCGGTAGAATTGGCTGAAATAGCTTCGTTTATCAAGTTTTCATCGGCATTACGGAAATCAGCCTCATATACACGCATCTCATTACGTGTCAACGTTCCCGTTTTATCGGTACAAATCACCGTTATGGCCCCCATCGTTTCACAAGCATGCATATTGCGCACAAGATTGTTGGTTTTCAACATTCTCAACACATTGATAGCAAGACTCAACGTAACGCTCATGGGCAATCCTTCCGGAACAGCGACAACTATAAGCGTAACTGCAATCATAAAATATTGCAACACCTTATTGGCAATCTCCAACCATCCCAAATCGGCCAACCCGCCGAATACAAATCCTTTGATCAGAAGAGCGGCAAATGTCAGTAAAGCCAACCATCCACCAACCTTTCCTATCAATTTCGAAAGTCTTTGCAACTGTCTGTTAAGAGGAGTGATCTCTGTCGTTTCGACCATCGACTGCATGGCTACATGCCCGAATTCCGTTTCATCTCCAACAGCGGTAACAATCATCACTCCATGTCCCTCAATTACGGTAGTTCCCCTCATAACCATATCTGAAGGATATGTCGCATCAGCCTGAAATTTGTCAGGATCTGTCGTTTTATCTATCTGAGGTTCTCCCGTAAGGGTCGATTCATTAATTTTCATACATACCGCCTCGACAAGACGTCCGTCGGCAGGAATCTCTTCACCGCTATTCAAAATCACTACATCTCCAACGACAATATCTTTTTTGGGAACTTCCGTTATGTTTCCGTCCCGAACAACCTTAACCAGAATATCGTCATTGGTACTGTTCAACACATCGAACTTCTTCATGGCATCGTACTCGAACCAGAACGACACACCCGTAGCAAGGAAAATAGCACAAAAGATGCCTATTGTTTCAGCAAACTCATTATGAATAAATGATATTGCAAGTGACAAAAATGCAGCAACAAGCAATATTTTTATTATAGGATCTGAAAATTTTTCCAGAAATAACATCCATACCGATTTACGTTTCGGAGGAGTAATAATATTAGGTCCATGTTCTGCCCGACTACGTTCGACCTCTTGAAAACTTAATCCCTTTAATTTTTCTGCCATAATTATCTTGAAATATTAAGTTCGTTTTTAGACATATCCAGTTTTATAGCGACAAAAAGCAATATCGTAAATGCTATCAGCGAAGATCCTCCATAGCTGAAAAACGGCAATGGTATACCTATAACAGGCATAATTCCTATTGTCATTCCAATATTTATCAATACGTGGAAGAAAAATATCGCTGCCACGCTGTA
>CASFSC010000237.1 GCA_949296995.1 uncultured Alistipes sp.
TTTATTTTTATTGCTGTTCTTTATTAGTTGTAATAACTCTGAGAAAAAAATTGACATCTCTTCAATCAAAGAAAGAGGCGAACTTATTGTTGCCATGGATGAGGAAATGCCTGGATATTTTGTATTCGGGGGTGAAAATTATGGATACCAGTATGATCTTTTTAAAGCATATGCAGATTATTTGGGTGTCGATTTACGAATTGTCAATGGTATTACTCTTCCTCAAGGAAAAGAACTCATGTCTAAAGGTGATGTGGATATTATAACTACATTGTCCGGACATATCTCCTCTGACGAACAGTCGAATGTTATCTCTATTTATAATACGTCATATGTAATGCTTGCAAGAAAGGAGATTGCTGAAAAAGTACGGAAATCAAGCGATTTTCAACTTGTTCCTTTTTTAAAACATGAAAAATTGTTGGTTTCGTCGGGGTTTAAGACTTCGAAGGCGTATGACGAACTTTTGGATTCTTTGCCGCATGCCAATATTTATGTCTCTTCCAGAAATAGTTTTGAACTTATAGAACTGTTGGCCAATGGAGAGTATGATTGTCTTATATGCGAAATGAGCGAAGCTCAGTTAGGAAGTGCATTGGTCTCAGGTGTCGAGCAGATTTATACTTTTTCCGAACAGATTCCTTTAAGTGCGGTCTTCCATGTTGATAATGGAGAATTACGTTCAGATTTCGATTCATGGCTCAATACATTTAGAAATGGACCCGATTATGCCATGTTAAATTATCTATATTTCGAAAAGGGGATAGTTTATCAGGTCGTTGGGAATAACAAGAAAAATGTTATCGGAGGAATATCTGTTTATGATAAAATGATTAAACAGATAAGTGCTCGTGAAGGTTATGATTGGCGGTTTATTTCGGCTATCATATACAGTGAATCGAGGTTTAATCCCAATGTAGTATCTAAACGTGGCGCGAGGGGACTCATGCAGATTATGCCTCGTGTAGCCAATCAATTTAAGATTGCAGACCAGGATATTATGAAGCCGGAAAACAATGTATTACTCGGTATAAAAATTTTGGGGAAAATAGAGTCTTCTTTAAAATTTCCGAAAGATACTCCGAGTGAAGAGAAAATGAAAATTGTTTTGGCATGTTATAATGCCGGTTTGGGTCATGTCATAGATGCAAGGAATTTAGCTCGTAAATATGGTGCAGATCCAAATAAATGGGATGATGTTTCAAAATATCTCTCTTTGAAAGGGGATGCTTTATATGCCACAGACGATGTTGTAAAATGCGGTAAATTCAAAAGCGGACAAACTTTATCTTTCGTAGCAGAGGTATATGCTAAATATACTTCTTATTGTAATACGTTTACGCTTTGATAGCCTTGTCGCTTTTGTGTTTATATATTCTGTTGAGTACGTAGATAAGCAATATTCCAGATCCCATATTTATAATGAACATGATATTTATATTCAAATATGGAGTCAATAATATATTTGCCAATATGTAAATTGCTTGGATGCATAGTAAAATTAGAGTACTTTGTAAATGAGTGAATCCTAATCTGAGCACTTTGTGGTGTATGTGAGTTTTGTCTGGATAAAATGGAGAAACACCTCTGTATATTCTGGATGCAAAAACTCTTGTGGTATCGAATAATGGTATAAATATCAATCCCATTGCAATCATCAAGGTTTCGCCACTTGGTATTTCAAATGAAATTTCAGGTTTTGTAATGAATTGCAGACAGAAAAAGGATATAATATATCCAAGAGTCAGTGACCCACCGTCTCCCATGAATATTTTTAGTCTTTTCCCAAAAACATTGTACATGAAAAATGCAAAAACTACTCCTAATGTACATGTAGCGAGCAATGCAATGCCGAAATTGCCGTTAATATAAAAAAAGACACCTGAAGTTATAAAAACGAGAGAACTTAGTCCTGAACATAATCCGTCGACTCCATCTATCAGATTATATGCATTTATTATACCTATAACTATAATTATTGTTAAAGGGATGCCTAATATAGCAGGTATTTGATGTATTCCGAATAATCCATATAGATTGTTTATATATCCTGTTGGGATTACCATTATTGCAGCAGCAATAAATTGTAATAAAAATTTTCGGCGGTATGACAATCCTGCAATATCATCACTCAGACCTGTAGCGAATATAATCATGAGTCCGCATGTGAAAAATAGAAGATCACGTATGAAAATCGGACTTTCTATGGCAGCAAAACCATTGCTGGCCCAAAATATCCCTTTTATGAAAGTATATGATATGACAAGTGCAGGAAAGAATGATATGCCTCCGAGTCTCGGAATGAGAGCCGTATGTACTTTCCTTTCGTTTGGAATATCTATCAATCGTTTCTTTTTTGAAACGATGATTATACTCGGAATACATATTCGACCTATAGCCAAAGACAATACAAATCCCAAGATTATGTATGCTATTTCGTTAGGCATGCTTATAACGTATGTTTGATATACAAATGTACTATTATTATTACTAAGATACAATTAATAACCGTATTTGTTGCATATATATGTGAATTAATATCGTATTTTTTGAGGTAAATTGTTTTATGTGTGAAATTTTGCTATATTTGCAACCTCTTTATCAAAGAGAGATTTATTAGTATTTAATTAAAACAATAAAACAATGCCTGTAAAAATTAGATTGGCGCGTCATGGTAAAAAGGGATATGCTTTTTATCATATCGTCGTTGCAGATAGCAGGGCGCCACGTGATGGTAAATTTATCGAAAAAATTGGGACCTATAATCCTAACACGAATCCTGCTACAATCGATCTGAGTTTTGATAAAGCTCTTGATTGGTTGCTTAAAGGCGCACAACCCACCGATACATGCAGGTCTATCCTGTCTCACAAAGGTGTAATGTATAAAAAACATCTTTTGGGAGGCGTTAGCAAGGGTGCTTTCACAGAAGAAGTAGCGGAAGCTAAATTTGCTAAATGGATGGATGAAAAAGCTGGAAAAATCGCTGCTAAAAATCAGAAAATAGCTGGAGATAAAGCTGCAGCTGCTAAAGCACGTCTTGCAGAAGAAACTAAGGTTAAGGAAGCAAAAGCAAAAGCCATTGAAGCTAAGAAAGCTGAAGCTGCTGCCGCAGCCGCTGCTGCTTCAGCCGAAGAATCTGCTGACGAAGCTCAAGCAGAAGAGAGTGCAGAAGCTTAATAGAGCTTTTATCTGAAAGGAAATGATAGAAGTAGCTCAAGTGTCCAAAACTTTTGGTTCTAAAGGCGAGCTTATTGTCAATCTTTTCGATACTTTTCCTTCGGATTTTAGTATAGAGGAACCGATGTTTGTCATTATGGATGAATTGACGGTTCCTCTTTTTTGTGACAAATTCGAATTGAGAGGACAGAGTAGGGCTTTGGTCGTATTCAGTGATATGAATAGTGAGAAAAGAGCGTCTGAATTTGTCGGTCATAAATTGTTTATGACATTTGATGATGAAGCTGATGGCGATGATGATTCTTTGATATATTTTGAAGATTTGGCAGGCTGGTCTGTTAAAACTGATGAATATACGGGAATTGTTGAAGAGTTTATAGATGGAGATAATCCCCTTCTTAAAATAATGGTCAATGAACGTGAAGTATTTATCCCCGCAGTAGATAAATTTATTGTAGATGTGGATGAGGATAATAAGATACTCACTCTCGATTTGCCTGACGGTTTGTTGGAATTATATTTGGAATAAATTTTATTGATTGATAAGTAATTTAGTAAACAGTCGGGCGAGGCTTTTGTTGTTGACAGTTGTGTAAAATATAATAGCTTTGATGAGTCAGTTTCATCGAAGCTATTTTTTTATTTATGAATGGATAGCCAAAGTCAAATGTTTGTATTGTGTTTTTTAGAAAACAATGAATTATGATGTGTTGCTGAAAGCGTTTGGAAAATATTGATTGCTGATAATAATTGGCTGTTTCTTAATTCAGGTGATCTTTTGCGAAATCGATGTTGCTGAGTATGTAATAAATAAAGGGACCATTTTATTGGTCCCTTTATTTGTGTGCTTTAAGTTTTCTTATTGTTGTTTTAGCGCTGCGTGTGCGGCGGCAAGACGTGCTATAGGCACCCTGAAAGGAGAACATGATACATAATTGAGTCCTGCATAATGGCAGAATTCTACCGAAGCAGGGTCACCTCCATGTTCGCCGCAAATACCGCATTTGAGATCGGCTTTTTTGCTTCTTCCTTTGAATACAGCTTCACGTACCAACTGACCTACGCCGTTTACATCTATGGTCTGGAATGGATCGGCTTTGATAATGCCTTTTTCCAGGTATATGGGTAAGAATTTTGCAATGTCATCACGTGAGAATCCGAGAGTCATCTGAGTAAGGTCATTCGTTCCGAAAGAGAAGAAATCGGCAACTTCTGCTATTTGATTAGCCGTTACAGCAGCACGTGGTATCTCGATCATGGTTCCTACTGAGTATTCAATAATCTCGTTTCGTTCTGCAAATACCTCTTTGGCAACGGAATCTATAATTTTTTTCTGATATCTGAGCTCTTTGTGATTTCCTACAAGAGGCACCATTATTTCCACGTGTACAGGAATGCCTTTTTTCTTAATGTTCATTGCAGCTTCGATAATTGCACGTGCCTGCATTTCCGTAATTTCAGGGTATGTGTTTCCAAGACGACATCCACGATGTCCCAGCATCGGGTTTACTTCAGCCAATGCTTCCACTTTATTCTTAATAACTTCGAAATCTACACCCATCTCTTCTGCCATTTCCTGCATGTCTTTTGGCGTATGAGGAAGAAATTCATGCAAGGGTGGATCGAGAAGACGTACTGTAACAGGAAATCCGTTCATCGTTTCGAATAGACCTTCAAAGTCTCCACGTTGCATAGGAAGCAGTTTAGCAAGTGCCATGCGTCGACCGGCTTCATCATCCGCAAGAATCATTTCTCGTACAGCTTTTATGCGGTCACCTTCAAAGAACATATGTTCTGTACGACACAATCCGATTCCTTGAGCTCCGAATCCGAATGCAACTTTAGCATCACGAGGAGTGTCTGCATTGGCACGTACTTTCAAATGTGCAAATTCGTCGGTGAGATCCATAAGCTTTCCTAAATCTCCGCTTACTTCGGCATCTTTGGTTTTTACTTTGCCTTCATAAACCATTCCGGTAGAGCCGTCCAATGATATCCAATCTCCTTCTTTATATGTTTTATCTCCTATACTCATGGTACGTGACTTGTAATCTATTACAAGTTCTCCTGCTCCAGAAACACAGCATTTACCCATACCTCGAGCCACTACGGCAGCATGTGATGTCATACCTCCGCGAGCTGTAAGGATACCGTTAGAAACATTCATACCTTTCAGGTCCTCAGGTGAAGTTTCGATTCGGACAAGAATAGTTTCCAACCCTTTGGCAGCCCATTTTTCAGCCTCTTCGGCAAAAAATACGATTTGACCTGTCGCTGCGCCAGGAGATGCAGGAAGCCCTTTGATTATGACAGACGCTTTTGACAAAGCCGCAGAATCGAAAACAGGATGTAATAATTCATCCAGTTTTGCAGGTTCTACGCGCAATACGGCAGTTTTTTTATCTATCATGCCTTGAGAAAGCATATCCATGGCGATTTTTACCATCGCTGCACCGGTACGTTTGCCACTACGCGTTTGAAGCATCCATAGTTTACCGTTTTGAATGGTGAACTCAATATCCTGCATATCTTTGAAGTATTGTTCAAGATGTTCCTGTATGGCGTCGAGTTCTTTGTATGCTTCTGGCATAACTTCTTCCAAAGAGGGATATTTGGATGCACGTTCACTTTCGGAAATGCCCTGAAGAGCCGCCCAACGACGTGACCCTTCGATCGTTATTTCCTGTGGCGTACGGATACCTGCCACGACATCTTCACCTTGTGCATTTACAAGATATTCTCCATTGAATATGTCTTCACCTGTGGCGGCATCACGTGTGAATGCCACACCTGTAGCCGATGTGTTGCCCATATTACCGAATACCATGGCTTGTACGTTTACAGCTGTTCCCCATTCTTCGGGAATGCCGTTCAATTTGCGGTAAAGTATGGCACGTTCGTTCATCCAGCTCCTGAAAACGGCGATTACTGCACCCCAAAGCTGTTCCCATGGTGAAGTGGGAAAATCTTTACCGGTCTTTTCCTTAACCGCTTTTTTGAAACGGGATACAAGTTCTTTGAGATCATCGGTGGTAAGTTCAGTGTCGTTTTTAACACCTTTTTCTTTTTTTATCTGATCTATGATCTCTTCAAACGGATCTTCATCCTCCTTGCTGAGAGGTTTCATATCGAGTACAACATCTCCGTACATTTGTATGAAACGACGGTAAGAATCCCAAGCGAATCTTTCATTGCCTGTCTTTTCGGCCAGCCCTTTCACTGCTTCATCATTCAAACCCAAGTTCAAAATCGTGTCCATCATACCCGGCATTGAGGCACGTGCTCCAGATCGAACCGACATCAGAAGTGGATTGGTACTGCTGCCAAATTCCATTCCCATGATTTTTTCGACCCCTTTCATTGCTTTTTCAACATCGGGTTTGATTAATGTTACTACCTCATTTTCACCATGTGTGTAATATTCGGCACAAACTTCTGTAGTTATAGTAAAGCCTGGAGGAACCGGTATACCGAGAAGATTCATTTCGGCAAGATTGGCCCCTTTGCCACCCAATAATTCTCGCATTTTACCGTTACCTTCAGCCTGTTTATTCCCGAAAGTATAGACTCTTTTTGTTACTGACATTTTTTAAATAATTTAATAATTTGTGTTGTTATATGATTTAATTTTGTTTTCGATAAGCGAAGATAGATAATATTTTTAAGCTTGCAAAAAATAATAGATGTTTTTTGTGATGACTAATTAGCTGCGTCAAGAGTGATGAAAACCGGTAAGTGATCGCTATATCCACCTTCATATTTGCCAGAGTCGAAACTGCGAATGGGATAACCTTTTTTCATTCCTTTATTATGTATCATATATTCTCGGACAAATATGCCGTAATTGTCAGTAAGTCTGAATTTTGATCCTGTTATGCAGTCATTGGACAGGATTATGAAATCGTACATTTGACGTTTGTCTTTATAGATGTATGAACCGTAACCTTTTTGACTTAGAGCGGTGAATGGAGTGGTGAAATATCGTTGTTTTTCGTAGTGTGTTATGGAATTTGCAGAATGGATGTTTAAAATTTTTCTGGCAAGATAGCTTTCAGGAGTCATATTGAAGTCGCCCATTATTATTATAGGCAAATCCGGATTTGTTACTTTTAGTTGTTCCATGTATGAACCAAGCCGTTTGGCTGCATTTTCTCTGTATGAAGGTTTGTTTGCTTGAGAAGGAAGATGGCATACGATGAATATCATTTCGGTTTCGTATATTTTCCCTTTGACTGCCAAAAATTCACGAGGAACACTGTGGCCCCCTATTTGACGTATATGTTCGGGAAAGAATGTGTCGCCACGGTACAGCAATGCGATATCCATACCTCGCATGTCGTTAGTCGGACGATATATGTAATTGTACGATGTATTCATAGAGTACATCAAATCACGCAATACATTTTCGTTTTCAATTTCGCATAATCCAATGATGTCTGCGTTGAGGTCATCTATGATTCGGGCTATGTTGTGAACTTTGGTGAGGTATTTATCACTGTCCCAGCGATATTTTCCGGTCGGGGTAAATTCGTAATTGCCAGTTTGATCATTGGCAATGGTGTCAGCCATATTTTCCGTGTTGTAAAATGCGATCGAGACAGTTTGTCCGTGAATAGTGTTGACTGCCGTAGACAGAATTAAAAATAAAATATGTAAAATAATATTTCTCAAAAAGTTCGTAACTTAATATTTTATGTCTGTAAAGGTATTAAATTATGGTAATTATTATTGTCTGGAAATAAAATAAGTTATCTTTGTGGCGTCATGGTTTCAATCAATTTTGTCGTATGGATAGTCGTACTGAAGTCAGGATAAAAGAAATTAAGAGGGAAAAAGGCTCTCTTGAGTCATGTTACAGAATCGTGTTGGAGGATAAAGATGCTATGTTTACTTTCCCTGTTATAGTCAGTGCATACGATGTTAAACCGATAATTTATGCTTTTGAGGAAAAGATTCCCGATAGACCGCATACTCATGACCTTTTTGAATCGTTTATACAGCGTAGCGGAACATTACTTTTAGATGTTTCGATAGTGCATTTCGATAAAGGAGTGTTTTATGCTAAACTTTCATTTTTGGGCTTGTCAGGACCTTTTGTTATGGATAGTCGTGTAAGTGATGCATTGGCGCTTGCGTTGAGAAGCGGAGCTCCTGTTTATATCGAAAATACCGTAATAAAAGAGTTGGGTATAATCGATTTGCAGAGTGAAACAGCAGAGGATGGTGAAATTAAAAATTATAAGGCAGAGATTGCAAGGTTGGAAAATAGACTTCAACAGCTGGTGGCAACAGAATGTTATGAAGATGCGGCTACTTTGCGAGATAGAATTAAGGAGCTGAAAATGAAAGATAAAGGTCTCTGAAAAGAGGAAAAAGTTCGAGTATTTTTCAAATATATATTTTGCGGTTGTGTAAAAAAACGCTAATTTTACACAATTATATGAATGATATAGCAAATGGCAGAAGAAGGAAAAATAATTAAGATTAATATTGAGGAGGAGATGAAAACCGCTTACATCGACTATTCGATGTCGGTTATTATATCTCGTGCGTTGCCCGATGTGAGGGACGGGCTCAAACCTGTTCACCGCAGGATACTTTATGATATGAGCAATGAACTCAATCTTTATTCAGATAAACCACATCGTAAATCAGCCAGAATCGTGGGAGATGTTCTGGGTAAATTCCATCCTCACGGAGATTCGTCAGTTTATGAAGCTATGGTACGTATGGCCCAGGAATGGAGTATGCGTTATATGCTCGTAGATGGCCAGGGTAACTTCGGCTCGGTCGATGGTGACGGTCCGGCCGCCATGCGTTACACAGAGGCGAGGATGCAAAAAATCGCCGATGAGGTTATGGCTGATATAGATAAAGATACAGTCGATTTTCGCCCAAACTTTGACGAAACAATTCAGGAACCTGTTGTTTTGCCGACTAAAATTCCTTTGCTTTTGGTCAATGGGACATCTGGGATTGCAGTAGGTATGGCAACGAATATGCCTCCGCATAATTTGTCGGAGGTGATAGATGCGACATGTGCATATATCGACAATCATGATATAGAAATAAATGAACTGCTGAAATATGTCAAAGGCCCCGACTTCCCGACAGGTGGTATAATTTACGGTTATGAAGGGGTGAGAGAAGCTTATGAGACAGGTCGCGGACGTATAATAATGCGTTCCAAAACAGAAATAGAACATACCTCTACCGGTCGTGAGTGCATTGTCGTTACCGAAATACCTTATATGGTCAATAAGGCTGAAATGATAAAGAAGATCGCAGACCTTATTAATGAAAAGAAGATGGAGGGAATCGCTTATATCAATGATGAAAGCGACCGTACGGGAATGCGTATCGTTATTATCCTTAAACATGATGCGGTGGCAAGTGTCGTACTTAATAACTTGTTCAAGTACACTGCCTTGCAAAGCAGTTTTCCTGTTAACAATATCGCTTTGGTAGATGGTCGTCCGATGCTGTTGACGCTGAAAGATCTTATCAAATATTTCGTACAACACCGTCATGATGTTGTTGTAAGACGTACGAAATATGATTTGACACAGGCTGAAAAACGGGCTCATATTTTGGAAGGCTTGCTTATCGCGGTAGATAATATCGATGAGGTTATCAATATTATTCGTTCGTCACAGAGTCCCGATGAAGCAAAAAGCGCATTGATGAATCGCTTCGAGTTGACAGAAGTTCAGGCAGGTGCAATTATAGATATGCGTTTGCGTGCCTTGACAGGACTGGAAAGGGATAAACTTAAGAATGAATATGATGAATTGTGCAAGCAGATAGCATATTATAAAGAGGTGCTTGAAAGTGAAGCCTTGCAGATGAAGATAATTAAGGATGAGCTTCTTGAAATTAAAGATAAATATGGAGACGCCCGCCGAACAGAAATAGTTTTGAGTGCAGGTGAATTCAATCCTGAAGATTTTTATGCCGATGACGAAATGGTTATTACTATTTCTCATATGGGATATATCAAGCGCACACCTTTGTCAGATTATCGTACTCAAAATCGCGGGGGAGTAGGAGCCAAAGGAAGTTCTACAAGAGATGAAGACTTTATAGAACACCTTTATGTTACGACCATGCATAATACAATGTTGTTCTTTACTGAAAAGGGACGTTGTTATTGGCTCAAGGTATATGATATTCCGGAAGGTACCCGTACCTCTAAAGGACGTGCCATACAGAATGTAATACAGATAGATCCGGACGATAAGGTTAGGGCTTATATCAATGTTCGTCGGTTGAATGATCCGGAATATGTAAACAACAATTATATTGTTATGTGTACCAAGGAGGGTATTGTTAAAAAGACCCAACTTGAAGCATATTCACGTCCACGTCAGAATGGAGTAAATGCCATAACCATTAAGGAAGGTGATCAACTTATAGAAGCTAAACTGACCAGTGGCAATAGTGAAATTATTATTGCAGCAAAGAATGGTAAAGCTATTCGCTTTAATGAGGATAATGTGAGAGCTATCGGCCGTACGGGAGCTGGAGTTAAAGGTATTTCGATAGATGACGATGATGAAGTTATCGGCATGATATGCGTTGAAAAAGATACCAATGAAGATATTCTCGTCGTATCGGAAAACGGATATGGAAAGCGTACCAATCTGGATGATTACCGCATTACAAATCGTGGCGGTAAAGGCGTAAAAACAATTCAGATAACAGAGAAAACAGGTAAACTTATAGCGATAAAATCGGTAACGGATGATAATGATTTGATGATTATCAATAAATCAGGATTGACTATACGTACTCCGGTTTCGGATATACGTGTTGCAGGACGTGCTACGCAAGGTGTAAAAATTATAAATTTGCGCAATAATGATGCTATTGCGTCTGTTATATCAGTACCGGGGAGTGAAGATGCAGATGAAAATGAGTCTGCAGAAATGCTTGAAAGTAACATAGATGAAAATAGTGAAACTAAACAAGAGTAAACAAAAATATTTACTTAACAAATTATAACTTTAATATGAAACATTTGATTTCACTTGCTGCAGTTTTGTTGTTGACAGCAAACATGGCGGTTCAGGCACAGGCAAATAAAGTCGATGCTGCCGGAATACAAAACAAAGTATCTAAACTGGAAGCTACGGCTAATGATCCTAAGAAAGGCAAGGCTACTGTTTGGATGAATCTAGGTAAAGCTTATTATGAAGCAGCAGTTGCCCCTTCTACAGGTTTGTATCAGGGGATGGATGAAAAGTCTCTTATTCTATTGTTCGGACAGGGAACTGAAGGTACTGAAAAGGTTGGTAGTCTTGATTATAAGACATATGCGTATCCTAATGTTACCGTATATTTGAGGGATGGTATTGTCGATTATTGGTTGCCCAATACTGTAATTATTGAAAATGCATTGGATAAAGCTAGAGATGCATATTTTAAAGCAGCAGAAAAAGATGCCAAGATTGCACCTAAAGCTCGCGAAGAGTTGCTTCGTGTGTCAGATGCTTACAAACAAGAAGGTGGTAATTACTATGCTGCATTGAAATACGTAGATGCTGCTAACGATTTTGCAAAATCTTATGATTTGTTGGCAAATCCTGTTGTTAATATAGCAGATACTTCTACTGCGTATAATGCTGGTCTGATATATACTTTAGGAGGTGATTTTGCCGCTGCACAGAAATATTTGGAAGCTGCAATCAATAATGGATATGAACAGGATGGTGAAGCCTATTATTATCTTTTCCACTCATATTATGGACAAGGAGATAAAGAAAAAGCAAAAGAAGTACTTCAGAGGGCCGTTGCCAAATATCCTAAAAACTCTCAACTTATAGAAGCATTGATGGGCTTGTATTCTGAAATGGGTGAAAATGCAGAAGCTATACTTCCTTATGTTAATGATGCAATTGCATCAGATCCTAAGAATCCAGGTTTGTATGTTGGTTTAGGTCAGATATATGACAGATTGGGTAATAGTGAAAAATCAATAGAAGCGTTTGCAAAAGCCGTAGAGGTAGCTCCTGATGATTTCTTTGCTAACTTCAATATGGCATTTGCTCTTACAAAGAAAGCCGATGATATGGCTACGGAGTTGAACAGTAAAAGTATTACCAGCAATGATGAGTATAAAGCAGAGTTGGAAAAAATAAGTTCTGCTTATCGTGAAGCAATTCCTTATTTGGAAAAATCACATGAAATCAATCCTAAACAAAAATTACCTGTGGAATTGCTTAAGAATTTGTACTTCCGTTTTCGTGACGAGCCAGGTATGATGGAAAAATATGAAACTTACAATACAATGTTTAAGAATATGCAGTAATTGTTGATAAGTCAATTGATATGTAAAACAGGACGCTAAAATGGCGTCCTGTTTTATTTTGGTTGAAATTTTGCATGGTATTGCTCTAAAAGTTAACTTTGTAAATTATTGAGAAAGCTCATCATGGAAGAACAGGGTAAAATATTGAATGATATTACTGAAGGAGAATACAAGTACGGTTTTGTTACAAATATAGATACGGAATTTATTGCGAAGGGACTTAATGAGGATATCATACGTTCCATATCTGAGAAAAAAGGGGAACCAACTTGGATGACTGAGTTCAGATTGAATGCTTACAGATATTGGCAGACTTTATCTATGCCGACATGGGCACATCTTAATATTCCTGCAATAGATTATCAGGATATCATATATTTTGCGGCACCTAAGTCAAAGCCTAAGTTGAATAGTATAGATGAGATAGATCCTGAATTGAAAGCTACGTTTGATAAATTGGGAGTTCCTCTCGAAGAACAGATGATAATGGCCGGTGTGGCAGTTGATGCAGTCATGGATTCAGTGTCTGTAAAAACGACTTTCAAGGAGACTTTGGCGGAAAAAGGAATCATATTCTGTTCATTTTCTGAAGCACTTAGAGATTATCCCGAATTGGTCCGTAAGTATATGGGGAGTGTGGTCCCGTATACAGATAACTTTTTTGCGGCCTTGAATGCCGCAGTATTTTCAGACGGTTCATTTTGTTATATCCCGAAAGGAGTGCATTGTCCGATGGAGTTAAGCACCTATTTTAGAATTAATGCGGCAGGAACCGGACAGTTCGAACGTACATTGATTGTTGCCGATGAAGGTGCTTATGTGAGTTATATGGAAGGGTGTACAGCCCCTCAAAGGGATGAAAACCAGTTGCATGCGGCTGTTGTTGAGATTATTGTCATGAAAGATGCCGAGGTTAAATATTCTACTGTTCAAAATTGGTATCCGGGTGATAAGGATGGAAATGGAGGTATATATAATTTCGTTACAAAACGAGGAATGTGTCGGGGTGAAAATGCTAAACTTTCATGGACACAGATAGAAACAGGGTCAGCAATAACATGGAAATATCCGAGTTGCATACTTGCGGGAGACAACAGTATAGGTGAATTTTATTCGGTAGCTGTTACGAATAACCATCAACAGGCCGATACAGGAACCAAAATGATACATTTGGGTAAAAATACCCGTAGCCGTATAGTTTCTAAAGGTATTTCGGCCGGTGTCAGTCAAAATAGTTATCGTGGATTGGTAAAAGTTTCCAAAAAGGCTGAAGGGGCACGCAACTATTCCCAATGCGATTCGTTATTGATAGGGGATAAATGCGGCGCACATACATTCCCTTATGTTGAAGTAAATAATAATTCGGCAGTTGTGGAACATGAGGCTACGACATCTAAAATAGGTGAAGATCAGCTGTTTTATTGTAATCAGCGTGGAATATCGACAGAAGATGCCGTCGGGTTGATAGTAAATGGTTATGCCAAAGAGGTGTTGAACAAATTACCGATGGAATTTGCTGTCGAAGCTCAGAAACTGTTGGCTATTAGTCTTGAAGGGTCTGTCGGTTAACGTGTTAGTGTATTGATTTTGTTTAAGTTGATTGTTTGGCAGGTAAAACATATAGTATGAAAAAATTATTGGCCATATTTTTTATAATAGGATGTTGTGGAATATCATTGTTTGCAGCCGATGTGCAACAAACGGCATATCCATATGCCGAACATTCCTATTTGCAGGGACGTACATATTATGTACTGCGTAGCGGACGGGCCAATATGATACTTCAGACAGACAAGGTGGGGTATGTGCCTGCGTTCGGATTTATGCTATTCGATATGGGTACCCCCTGGCAGTCGAAAGTAAAGAAAGGAGCATATAATTTTACAGAAACGGATGCTTTTTATAATTCTGTATTGAAAATGAGGTTGAAATCGTTCCCATTTACTGCTTTACCACAAACTACAGAGTCCGGATGGTGCTATGTCGAAGGTATACCGTCGGTATTTTCAGATTGGTGGGCGAGCGGATTAAAAGTGAAGGAAACTATAACACCCATAGGTGATAATGGATTATTTCGCCGTATGGTAACACTTCACTCTTCGGATATGGTGACAACAGACACCGCGTATATACAACTTTCCCTTCCGGAACAAGCTGCGTTTTCTTCTGAAGGAATGATTCTTTGCAGTCGCAGTATGGGAATTGAAATAGAAAACAGTGCTACAGATGATACATGGGCTGATGCTGTTCTCGGAATTGCCGTCCCAACAGAATTTACTTCTAAAATTATAAATGATGGAACTACTCTTGAGGTAGGACCGATTGTCATTGCTCCCGGTGAACAAGTTGAAGTGGAAACTTATTTACTGGCCGATGTAGGTTCGTCTTCAATGGAGGCGTCGGAAGAAAAATTGAAACAGGCTATATCTAAAGATGAAAAATTGATTTCAGCTATTGCTGACAGATGGGCTGTAACGAATAAAATACAGACAGAAGATACAGTAGTTCAGGACATGTTTGATGCAGCACGCAATGCACTTCCATGTTGTATTGCCGATAATGGGGCGATGAATGCAGGTATTTTCGAATATGGGTTACAATGGATTCGCGATGCATCTAATACATGTCTTGGTATTATCCATATAGGGGAATTTGAAACGGCTCGTACGGTATTGGAATATATGCTTGCCAATATGATTACCGACGAAGGAACGACAATGATAGCAGGTATGTTCGATAAACCTGATCTTGAACAGTTCGATCAGATGGGTGAATTTATGCATGCGATGAAAAGTTATGTCGATTGGTCGGGAGATACATCGTTGTTGACAAAATATCGTGGTAAAATATTAAAGATGATTGAACGACCTTTACATCCGGTATTCCGGGATGAAACGGGTATGGTTCACAATCGTCGAGAATTCTGGGAACGTACGTTTGAGGATGCCTATGAACTGGCTTATCAGATGTGGGTTATAGAAGGATTGAGGTCTGCCGCATCACTCGCTGGATACCTCGATGCGGATGACAGGGTTCCTGTATGGTTAGCCGAGGCAGATAAAATCGAGAATGCGATGCTTAATCATCCGACAGCAAAATTGGTGGATGACGGGCATTTGATCAAACGTCGCAATGTAAAGGATAAACAGATATTTACTACGTTAAAGTATTCATCTTGGGTCCCTGGTGCTCCGACAGGTGTAGAATCTTTGTCGAGCGTCTATCCCGATGCTACTATGGCTTTGCCAGTAGCTATGAATTTGATAGACCCTAAAAGCGAATTGGCCTACAATACGATTATGGAGACTGAAAAATTGTGGAATCGCCGTTGGAATTTCGGCGGACACGATCGTTACAATACCAGTTCTCAAGGCGATCAACCAGGGCCATGGCCTTTCGCCACTACGTTTATTATGCGTGGAGAGCATGAAGCCGGATTGCATGATTTGAGCAGACGTTCATTGGAATGGTTATATACGGTTGACGGAGGTAAGGGCGGATTGTGGTATGAGGAGATACCTGTTATAGCCGCTGGCGGATTTGCAGCAGGATTGATTCCTTGGACATCGGGAGAGGTTTCTTTGTTTATGGTTCGCCATCTTATGGGTATTAAGTTCGACCATGGACAAATGATTATCAAACCTAATTTGTATGAAACGACAGCACCTTTGAAAGCAGATTTGCGTTATAAAGATTCAAGGATAAATTTGGAGATTACAGGAGCGGGAGATGTGAAATATGCTTTTGTAAACGGGAAGAAAATTTCACCCGATAAAATGGGCAGGATTGTTGTTCCTGAAAATTTCAAGGGGGGAATAATAAAAATTGTTACTGATTAAATAATATATTATAATATGCTCGAAGTAGTAGATTTACATGCGTCGGTTGACGGTAAAGAGATATTGAAAGGTATAAATCTGAGCGTGAAAGCTGGAGAAGTACATGCCATAATGGGCCCTAACGGTTCAGGGAAAAGTACATTCGCTTCCGTATTGGCAGGGAATGAGAAATTTGAGGTTACTTCGGGACAGGTATTGTTCGAGGGGGCCGATTTGCTTGAAATGAGCATTGAACAGAGAGCTCATGCAGGAATTTTTCTCGGGTTCCAGTATCCTGTGGAAATACCAGGTGTCAGCATGGCCAATTTTCTGAAATATGCCATAAATGAAAAGCGTAAATATCAAGGTCTTGAACCTATGCCAGCAGGCGATTTTTTACGTATGATGCGTGAAAAAAGTGCCATAGTGGAGATAGACGGTAAACTTACCAACCGAGCTGTTAATGAGGGTTTTTCGGGCGGAGAAAAGAAAAAGAACGAAATATTTCAGATGGCAATGCTGGAACCCAAACTCGCCATATTGGATGAGACTGACAGCGGGCTCGATATAGATGCGTTGAGAATAGTTGCAACAGGTGTAACCAAACTGAAACGTCCGGATAATGCCACGATCGTTATAACACATTATCAGAGATTGTTGGATTATATAGTTCCGGATTATGTGCATGTCCTTTACAATGGACGTATCATATATTCTGCAGGCAAAGAACTTGCACTCAAGTTGGAAGAGCAGGGATATGATTGGTTAATCAATGAGTATAATAAATAGTATGAACAGTCCGGTTGAAAAGAAACTTGTAGACCTCTATCTTTCGGGACGAGATATTCTGGAAGAGGGACTGCCTAATTGCATCAATCGTAGGCGGAGTGCGGCCATTGAGCAGTTTAATTTGCAGGGTATTCCTAAAAAAGGTTCTTCAAATGGAGACAGATATCATTATACCGATCTTACGAAAGTATTCGATGCGGAATATGAACGATATTTCATTCCATCGTATACAGATGCCAATATCGATTATTCAGATTTGACAGAAGGATACAGTATCGATTTGCTCAATGGTTTTTGCCGAAAACAGGGCATTACACATTTGGATAATGGAATCGTTTTCGGTTCGCTTGCAGCAGCAGCAAATGAGTATGAAGATGTGGCATCCCGTTATTATGATACCATCGTCGATAATGAAAAGGATGCCATTTCTGCATTGAATACTGCATTTGTACAAGATGGTGTATTTGTTTACATCCCTAAAGGTGTGTCAGCCGATAAGCCTTTTATAATTAACTTGGGACATTATTCCAAAGGCGAGTCTTTGGCCGATTTTGGAAGGATTCTTTTGTTATTTGAAGAGAGAGCAGATGCGAAAGTGGTAATAAATTCTGAAACATTGTCTGGCGATATGTTTCTCAGTTGTATAACCACGGAAATATATGCCGGTAAAGGGGCGAATGTCGAAGTGGTTGAAGTGGATCGTACGAATAGTGTCTCAACGTTGATTTCGAGTTGTTTTGCCCGTCAGGAATCGGACAGTAATCTAAAAACTCTTTCCTTGGCGCTTAGCGGAAAGTTGTTCAGGGGAAACCGTACTGTAAAACTTTTAGGCCATGGTGCAGAAAATCATACTTATGGTTTGTATGTGAGCGGTTCTGACGAACATCTGGATTTTATGACCGATATAGAGCATATAACTTCTGATTGTACAAGTAATGAGCATTTCAAAGGAATTGCGGCTGACGGAGGAACAGGAGCTTTTGCAGGTCGTATTTATGTTGCTCCGGATGCTCAGCGTACCGTAGCTTTTCAGCAGAATAACAATCTGCTCTTGGGTGAAGATGCACATATCTATACCAAACCGCAGTTGGAAATTTATGCTGATAACGTCAAGTGCAGCCATGGTGCGACAGTCGGACAACTCGATGAGAATGCACTTTATTATATGCGTCAAAGAGGTATTTCGGAAGAGAATGCACGTAAACTTCAAATGTTCGGATTTGTTAATGATATAATCACCAAAACATCCGTCGAAGGTTTATCAGAAAAGTTGAGTGCATTGGCCGTTAATAAAATAGAGAATATATAGAATGTTCGAAGTAGAAAAAATAAGGGAAGATTTTCCTTTGCTCGGTAGTCAAGTACATGGTAAGCCTTTGGTTTATCTCGATAATGGTGCTACGGCTCAAAAACCTCGTGTTGTTATAGATAAAATCAATTATCTGCATACAGAGATGAATGCCAATGTTCACAGAGGATTGCATTATATGAGTGAGGAGTGTACTTCGGAATATGAACAGGCACGTGAAACTGTACGACGTTTTATCAATGCGGCATCGACACGAGAAATAGTGTTTACTTCGGGAGCGACGGCCTCGATAAATCTTGTGGCTTACAGTTTCGGTGAAGCATTCATACATGAAGGGGATAATGTCGTTATTACAGAGATGGAGCACCATTCCAATATTGTTCCATGGCAGATAATATGCGGACGTAAAAGAGCGCAATTACGCGTTATTCCTTTCGACGACGAGGGCCGTCTTATGGTGGAACGTTTGCCTGAATTGATGGATGAAAAGACTCGTATAGTGGCTGTTACGGGAGCCTCGAATGTGCTTGGGACAAGACCTCCGGTTAAAGATATTATAGCACAGGCACATGCCATGAATATACCTGTACTTGTGGACGGTTGCCAAAGTGTAGTACATGGAGAAGTTGATGTCATCGATCTGGATTGCGATTTTTATGCTTTTTCCGGACATAAGATATATGGTCCCACGGGTATAGGTGTCCTTTATGGTAAGGAAAAATGGTTGGACAGTATGCCTCCTTTTATGGGTGGGGGCGATATGGTTGCAACTGTGAATTTTTTACATACCACTTATGCCGAGTTGCCATTGAAATTCGAAGCAGGAACCTCTAATTTTATCGGAGCGATAGGTCTTGCCTCGGCATTGCAGTATGTTGAATCGTTGGATATTAAAGGTGCCCATGTTCATGAAACTGAACTTACGGATTATGCAACGAAAAAATTGTCTGAAATAGACGGTTTGAGGATTTATGGTACACAACCAGATAAATGCAGTATCGTATCCTTTACTGTTGATGGAACTCATCCTTATGATATAGGTATGATAATCGATAAAATGGGAGTGGCCGTGCGTACCGGGACTCATTGTGCCGAGCCGGTTATGGCACATTATGGAATTAAGGCAATGGTAAGGGCATCTTTTGCGATGTATAATACATTTGAGGAGGTGGATAGATTGGATATGGCAGTGCGTAAGGCTGTTTCAATGTTGAGGTAACATTGGAGTCTCGAAATTGAATTTTATAATTTTGTATATCCGGATTTATGGTAATATATATACCGGAAAATTAACTAACCCTGGTAAAATATAAACAGATGGCATTTATAGTATTGGAAGGGCTTGATGGAGCGGGAAAATCGACACAGGTAAAGATGCTTCAGAATATGCTTGCTTCAAATGGATTACAGTATGAGTACCTTCATTTTCCTCGATTCGATTCACCCGTATACGGCGAATTGATAGCCCGTTTTTTGAGAGGAGAACTTGGCGGATTGGATGATGTGAATCCATATCTTGTGGCTTTGATATATGCCGGAGATCGTCAAAATGCAGCCGATATGATACGAGGTTGGCTGGCTCAGGGGAAAGTCGTTATAGTGGACAGGTATGTATATTCCAATATAGGATATCAGTGTGCGAAAATAACCGATAAGAATAAACGCCAGGAACTGCGTGATTGGATACTCAATCTTGAGTATGAATATAACGCTATTCCCAAACCTGATGTGTCTCTGTTTTTGGATGTTCCGTTTCGTTTTACAGAGAAAAAACTTACGGAAGTTCGGAAGGGCGATGACCGTGAATACCTCAAGGGTAAAAAGGACATACATGAAGCATCACTTCTGTTTCAACAACATGTGAGAGAAGTTTATCTGGAACAGGCTGTGTCGGATCCTAATTTGAAAGTTATAAATTGTGCCGATAATTCAGGTAATATGGCTTCCCCGGATGAAATTTTCGCAATGGTGAAAAAGGCTTTGAAAGGATTTATATAATATTTTGGGTCGAATATGGATTTTCGGAAGATTGGCATACATATATTAAGATTAATTCTTGCATTTGTTTTTATATTTTCAGGGTTTGTCAAGGCTGTCGATCCCTGGGGAACGGCAATAAAACTCGGAGAATATTTTCATGCGTTCGGCATGGATTGGCTCGACTGGTCTAAATATATCGTTTCCGTAATTCTTTCGGCAGGTGAGATGTTGTTGGGATTTGCATTGCTGTTCCGACTAAAAGAGAAACTCGCATCTCTTTTAGTGATGATAGTAATGATATTCTTTACGATACTTACCTTGATTCTTGCAATTTGGGAACCTGTTGCCGATTGCGGTTGTTTCGGCGATGCGATAAAACTTACGAACTGGCAGACTTTTTATAAAAATCTCGTGTTATTGCCCTGTTCAATTGTATTGTGGATGGGAGTCCGACATGGGTATGTCGCATCTAAAGTGCATCCTATGGTTGAGGGTAGTATGATAGTGATGTTTTCATTGTTTACTGTGGGAATTGGAGTTTATGCCCTCCGTCATCTTCCCGTTATCGATTTCCTGCCTTTCAAGGAAGGCGTACATATTCCTTCCGTTATAAATCCTGAAAATACAGGAACGACCGATGCAATATTGATATATAGGGATAAGAATAGCGGAGAAGAGTATGAGTTTACTCTCGATGATACTGAATGGCAGGATACGTTACGTTGGGAATTTGTAGATACTCGTATTATAGAACATGATAATGTAAAGAAAAATGTCGCCGAATTTTCGATATTTACATCTCAAGAGAATCTGACTTCTGCTATATTGAATAATCAACGTGAGCAATTTATAATAACCTTGACAGATCCGGCGTTACTTTCTGACAAATGCAGAAAAAACTTATTGAATCTGGTTACATATGCCCATGCACATGATTATTCTGTTATGTGTGTTACTCCGGTACAGTTCGATTCGGATGGGCTGGCATTGTCTGAAGATGTGAAAATTCCGGTTTATAATATGGATGCAACAGCCCAGAAGTCGTTTATCAGAGCGCATGAAGGGGTAGTGTTGTTAAATGAGGGAGTTATAATGGCAAAATGGAATTGTCGGGACATACCTGATTTTATGAGCGATTCAAATACTGTAATATTGTCTCAGCTGCTCGGAAAAGAACGTCAAAAAAGTGAATGTAGGATTATATTTACAATGTTGATTGTTTGTGCCTTGGTTTATGCCGGATATTTTTCTTATCGACGTATCTATTCTTGAGATTTTGTAGGAGTGTAGCCCATACATATTGACCAGATATATTGAGAAGTATTGCTTATTACTTTTTGTTTTTTATCTGAAATTTAATGCAGGTGTTTTTCTGTTTGGATGTGAGGAAGGGTATAATGAAATATGGGCAATGTTAAATATCGTATTCGAAAAGTTACAAGTCGTATTTGAAATAATATCAGGGATTTGTATGAAATATTATTCGTGGAAAGAATATGATTGTTTTTTAGCTATATAATAATCTTATTTTATATTGGGACTGTCATACGCCTGATTTTGAACCTTATATACCATTTCTTGTTGCATAAATATCGGCATTTTTAGAGTATGCCGACTATTTGGATAATTTATGCAATAGTCAGGCAAAAAAATTACGATTGTTTTGATAATTAAGCCATCTAGTTAGTGGCAGCACTCATTTCTCTGATTGCGATTGTGTGAAACAGTATGTCTGTTATTATGCTTGTTCCGTTTTAAGAAGTCTTGACATCGGTCACTATGCATGCATGATTCACAGAAATTGATTCTGCCTTCCTGTTTTTTGCGTATTACACGAACGATACGTATTATAATATAAATTGCAGCTATTGCGAGTATTATACCTACGGATAATGTTTGCAAATCTTTACCCCAGAATGTTCCTAAACTATGAATTAAAAATGCCAATATCCATGCAATGACAGTGCTGTACAATGCTGAGAACAGTGCCCATCTTATTCCTGCTTCCTTGCGTATTGCTGCAAATACCGCAATACATGGAATATATAAAAGGGCGAATATCATGAATCCGTATGCTGTAAGAGGAGTATAGTTTTGTTGCCGTAACGTATCTTCCAGTGAGAATGTATCTTCATCAGCTTGATTCAATACCGTCATTGAACTTACGACGATTTCTTTGGCTGCAATACCTGTTACTAAACTTACACCTATTTTCCAATCAAATCCCAGAGGTGCGAGGATCGGTTCAATGGTTTTGCCTATTTTCCCTATATATGATTGTTCCTGTTGTTGTGCAGGAGAGAGATTTTCATGGCGAGGATAGTAGCCGAGGGCCCATATTATAATTGAAGCGAGCAATATTACTTGTCCCATTTTTTTAAGATATTGCGCTCCCTTGTTCCACATGTGCCTTACTATACTGCGAGCTGTCGGTACACGGTATGGTGGCAGTTCCATTACGAATGGAGCCTCTTCTTTAGAAAATATGGTTTTCTGAAATATCAATGATGAAATGACCGCAACGATTATACCTATAAGGTATATGGAAAATAAAACCAGTCCATGGTATGAATCGAAAAATGCCGATATAAGCAATATGTATATTGGCAATCTCGCGCTGCATGACATGAATGGTATTATCAGCATTGTTATTATGCGGTCTTTGCGGCTTTCTAATGTGCGTGTAGCCATGACTGCCGGGACGTTGCATCCGAATCCCATTAGCAACGGGATGAATGATTTACCATGCAAACCTATTTTATGCATTAGTTTGTCCATTATGAAAGATGCCCGGGCCATATAACCGGTATCTTCCATTATCGATATGAACATGAACAGAATGAGTATATTAGGCAAAAATACCAAAACACCTCCTACGCCGCTTATAACTCCATCTATGATAAGGTCTTTCAATGGACCTTCGTTCATTATTCTGTTGACAAAATCGGCTAAATATTCTATGCCGTTTTCTATCCATCCCATAGGATATTCCCCGATGGTAAACGTTGCCTGAAACATCAGCCACATAAGGAACAGAAATATCGGAATACCCCAAATCCGATGTGTCATTATGCGGTCGATATCGCGTGTTTTCTTAACTTTATTATCATTGGGCTTGACCATAGTTTCAGAAAGAGCCCCGGCAATGAAACCATATTTGGCATCTGAAATAACCGTTTCGGCGGTATCATTATAATATTTTTCGAGTTTGGCTCTTTCTGTTGCCGCTTTTTCTGTTATTTCTTTGAAAAATGGACTTTTATTGATTATGGATAATGTGGACTTGTCGTCTTCAAGCAGTTTTATAGATATGTAACGCGACGAATAACGGGCTACAATATCGGCATCTTTCCAGATGAGATTCTGTATCTCGAGTATACTCTTTTCTATATCAGTGCCGTAATTTATATGTATATGCCGGACGATCTTTTCATTGTCTTCAAAAACATCTATAACCTTGTCCAAAAGCTCTTTTATTCCCTCTCCCTTTGATGCAACCGTGGGTATGATGGGGATACCGAGCATTCGGCCCAATGCCTTATAGTCGAATTTTATACCGCTTTTCTCCAACTCATCGTACATGTTAAGGGCTATGATTACCTTGATATTCATGTCTATGAGTTGTGTGGTCAGATAAAGGTTGCGTTCGAGATTAGAACTGTCTACGACGTTTATCACAACATCCGGCATATTTTGCAGAATGTGTGTGCGTACATATAACTCTTCAGGAGTATATTCGGTTATGGAATATGTCCCCGGAAGGTCGGACATTGTTATTGTATAACCGTCATGTTGTATGACAGCCTGTTTTACGTCTACGGTAACACCACTGTAATTGCCGACTTTTTCATGAGCACCTGTGGCACTGTTGAAAAGGGATGTTTTCCCACAATTGGGATTTCCTACAAGTGCTACATTTATAGTGTTGATTTTGGCATGTCGAAGTCTGTTGGGAGAATCTCCTCCGAAAGTACGATGTTCCCCTGTTGCGCATAATGATGTATTGATGACATCTTCCGCAACGGAAACTTCGATGAGTTCAGCTTCACTACGACGTAGTGCCACTCTGTAACCCATGATTTCATATTCTATGGGATCCAGCAGAGGGGCATTCTTTATGACTTTGACACATTTCCCTCTCACGAATCCCATTTCAGTGATTCTTTTGCGAAATGAACCGTGTCCGAATACTTTAACTATTACACCCTGTTCGGAAGGTCCTAAATCCGAAAGTCTTTTATGTTCGCTGTTTTCTTCGTGTGCCATGTGATGAATAACTGCACAAAGATATTACTTTCCGACGATAAATTGAGCTTTGAATTTGAATAAACGAAATAATACCTTATTTTTGGTATTATCTTATCTTTGTATAGCTTTTTTTTGTGATTGGCTATGTATGTAATGAAATAATGGAGTATCTTGCACTTCAAAATGAATAAACTACTAATAAACTATGAAGAAATTTTTGATGACAGGGATGTTCGCGTTACTCTCTTTTGCAGCATTCTGCGCTTCGTCACCTATGCGTGTTGTTGAGCCTAAATGTGAATATTTGAAAAATCCTATCTGTATCGATATTCAGAATCCACGTTTTTCATGGATGTTACAGGATAGTCGTAAAAATGCCGCTCAAAGTGCGTATCGTATTTTGGTGGGAATGGACTCTTCTGCATTGATTGATGGTAAAGCCGACATGTGGGATAGCGGAAAGCAGATATCATCCAAAAACAATGGCATTAATTATGCGGGTAAGGAGTTTTCTCCACGTACCAAATATTATTGGGCTGTTTATGTTTGGGACAGTGAAGGTGTTTCGGCACCTCTGTCTGAAATATCATCTTTTGAAACAGCAATGTGGAGGCAAAATCAATGGAAAGGTTATTGGATCGATGATGCTGAAGATATCAATTTCAAACCGGCCCCTTATTTCCGTAAGGAGGTGAAACTTAATGGCGATATAGTTTCCGCCAGAGCTTATATATCAGGAGTAGGGTATTATCGTTTTTCTATCAACGGGAAACGTGTAGGTGATGATTTGTTGTCTCCTGTTTTTACGAAATATGATAAAAAGACCTCATATATGGTTTATGATGTTACCGATATGCTTTCCGAAGGCGACAATGCTTTAGGGGTGATACTCGGTAACGGATGGTTCAACGACCAGGCCAAAGCAGTATGGGAATTCGATAAAGCTCCATGGCGAGATCGACCCAAATTTATTTTAAATCTGTATGTCACTTATGCTGATGGAACTAGTGATGTTATTTTTACCGACAATACATGGAAAGTTGGGTATGGTCCGTTGCAGTACAATAATTTATATGTGGGTGAAAATTATGATGCCCGTCTCGAAATGCCGGGATGGGATAAACCGGGTTTTGACGATTCTTCATGGAAAAATGCTTCACGCGATGCTATTTTGATTTATCGTACACCTTCAACCGGAGAGTTGAAAGCACAGATAATGCCACCTATCCGTATAAAAGATGAAATTAAACCTAAATCGGTCAATAAAATCAGTGATAAACTGTATGTTTATGATATGGGCGAAAACTTTGCCGGACTGACAAAAATAAAGGTTAAAGGTGAAGAAGGAACGACGTTGCGTTTAATGCACGGAGAACGGCTTTCCCCTGACGGGCGAGTGGATATGAAAGATATTGCTATGCATATGCGTTTCGATGATTCTACCGAACAGTTGCAGACAAGTCATTACACTTTGCGTGGGGGTGATATGGAGGAGTGGATGCCTGAATTTACATACTACGGATTCCGTTATGTTGAGGTCTCTTCGGACAGGCCTATTGAACTTGATATAAATAGCCTGACAGGTTATCGTATGTATACCGATGTTGCTGACGGAGGTACATTTGAATGTTCGAATCCTTTGGTGAACAAGATATTGGAGATAGGATTGAGATCTTACAAGTCAAATCTGTTCGGTATATTTACGGATTGTCCTCATCGTGAAAAAAACGGTTGGACTGGAGATGCTCAGTTGGCTTGCGAAGTGGGTATGTATAATTTCAAACCTATTCTTGCGTATGAAAATTTTGTGGGAGAGGTAAAAGATGCCCAATATCCGTCAGGAATAGTTCCCGGTATCGTACCCTCTTCAGGATGGGGATATCATTGGGGTAACGGTCCTGCATGGGATGCTGCCCTGATTTTGATGCCGTGGTATGTCTATCTTTATTATGGCGATGACAATCTTATAAGAAACAGTTATGAAAACTGTCGTCTCTATATGGATTATTTGTCTACCTATGCAGATGATTATATCGTTTCTATCGGATTGGGCGATTGGTGTATGTTCAAGAGTGAAACGCCTGTCGAATTGACATCTACACTGTATTATTACGTTTTTGCCGATTTGATGAGCCGTTATGCACAGATTATGGGTATTGAAAAGGATGCTCGGGAGTATGCCGAATTGGCTGAAAATATTAAAGCCAAGGTAAATGAGAAATTTTATGATCCGAAAACAGGTATTTATGCCACCGGTTCACAAACGGCACAAAGTGCTCCTATATTTCAGGGTGTAGTCGATTCGGTTGATATGGGGGCTGTAGCTGGCAAATTGGTCGATGCGGTACATGCAGCCGATGACCATTTGGACGTAGGTCTTTTGGGAAGCAAATATCTGTTGAATGCTCTTACTGCGACAGGGAATAATGCACTTGCTTATAAAGTTGCTTCACAGTCGACTCTTCCTTCGTGGGGATATTGGGTTAAACAGGGATATACCACTATGCATGAGCAGTGGAATTCTAATGATTCCCGTAACCATATAATGTTCGGTGAAATATGCGCATGGATGTATAAGGCTTTGGGCGGCATAAATCCTGATCCGGAAGCTCCCGGTTACAAGCATATCATATTGCGTCCCGGTGTGGACACACCTCTGACATATGCCAAAGCAACTACTCATACCCCCAATGGCGATGTTACATGTAATTGGGAACGTTCTGGCAAGAAAAACCAAATTCTTAAGGTGAATGTTGTGATACCTGTAAATTCGACAGCAACGCTTTATTTGCCTGATGATGAGGATAAAGGTATATTTTATGAAGGAGAACGTCTCAGGGAAGATTATTCAACCATCATTGTCAAACGTGACAATGGACAAATCGTGATTCCTTTGGGAAGCGGCAGCTATGAATTTGAACTGAAGTAGAAGAGACGAAATGAAACTAAACTAAACAAGTCAGATGTTTAGATTGTCATTTTAATAATTAGTCTTAAAACGTTAATGGATAATAATGATAAATAATTAATTAATAAATCAATAAACTAATTTAAACGCAAAACATTTATGAAAAAACTGTTAGGAGTATTTTTGTTGTTGTGTTCTGTCGGAGTGGTGAGAGGAGCGGAGACGGAACCGATAGATTATGTCAGACCTCTCATGGGAACGCAATCCGTACATGCATTCTCGACAGGAAATCTTTATCCTGCCATAGCGATGCCATGGGGGATGAATTTTTGGACCCCTCAAACTGGCAATATGGGTGACGGATGGTCATACATTTATGGAGGTCGTTTTGTGAACAATGTATATGAAAACAAGATACAAGGTTTCAAACAGGTTCACCAACCAAGTCCATGGATAGGCGATTATGGTCAGTTTTCAATATTGCCTGTAACGGGAACACCTGTTTTTGATGGCCCGAAACGTGCTTCATGGTTTTCACATAAAGCTGAAAAGGTGCAACCTAACTATTACAGTGTATATTTGGCTGATTACGATATAGTGACAGAAATAACCCCGACCGAACGTGCGGCAATGTTCCGTTTTACGTTCCCCGAGAGCGATTCATCATTCGTTATAATCGATGCTTTCGACGATGGATCTTACATCAAGGTTATTCCTGAACAAAATAAGATTATCGGTTATACAACTAAAAATAGAGGAGGGGTACCTGATAATTTTAAAAACTATTTTGAGGTAGTTTTCGATAAACCGTTCGAATCGGTACAGACAGTTAATAATGGTGAATTTTCCGATGTATTGGAACAGGAAACCAACCATGCAGGGGCCGTTGTGGGATTTTCAACCAAAAAAGGAGAAATCGTTCATGCCCGTGTAGCATCTTCGTTTATCAGTCCGGAACAGGCTGCGTTGAATATGAAGGAGTTAGGAAATGATACATTCGATCAGGTTAGAGCTAAAGGACGTAATGTATGGAATGATGTTCTTGGCCGTATAGATGTCGAAGGTGGTACGGTAGATCAGATGCGTACATTCTATTCATGTTTATATCGCTCTTTGTTGTTCCCTCGTAAATTTTACGAAATAGATGCCAATGGTAATCCTATTCATTACAGTCCTTATAATGGAGATGTTCTTCCCGGCTATATGTTTACCGATACCGGTTTCTGGGATACTTTCCGATCTTTATTCCCATTCCTGAATATGGTATTCCCATCAGTTAACAAGATGATACAGGAAGGTTTGGTTAACGCTTACCGTGAAAGCGGTTTTTATCCTGAATGGGCAAGTCCTGGACATAGAGATTGTATGGTAGGAAACAATTCAGCTTCGGTATTGGCCGATGCCTATCTGAAAGGAATTGTTGTAGATGATGTTGAAACTATGTATGAGGGATTGCTGCACGCAACCAAAGCCGTTCATCCGACAGTTAAGTCTACAGGTCGTTTAGGATATGAATATTACAATACTTTGGGATACGTGCCTTATAATGTCGGTATAAGGGAAAATGCGGCACGAACTCTTGAATATGCTTATAATGACTGGTGTATTTTGCAGGTAGCTAAAAAATTGAATCGTCCTGCTGAAGAGATTAAGGAACTTGAAAAAAGAGCATACAATTATCGTAATTTATTCGATAAAGAGACAAATCTTATGCGAGGCCGTAATGAAGACGGAACTTTCCAGAGCCCATTTAATCCTATGAAATGGGGTGATGCCTTTACTGAAGGTAACAGTTGGCATTATACATGGTCAGTTTTCCATGATCCTCAAGGATTGATCGACCTTATGGGAGGCAAGAAAAATTTCGTGAAAATGCTCGATTCCGTGTTTATTGTGCCACCTATTTTTGACGACAGTTATTATGGCGCTGTTATACATGAAATACGTGAAATGCAGGTTATGAATATGGGCAACTATGCTCATGGTAATCAACCAATCCAACATATGATCTATCTTTATAATTATGCAGGAGAACCATGGAAAGCTCAATATTGGACTCGTGAAACTATGGATAAGCTTTATTTGCCTACTCCTGACGGATATTGCGGTGATGAAGATAATGGACAAACTTCTGCATGGTATGTATTTTCAGCCCTTGGTTTTTATCCCGTATGTCCCGGAAGCGATGAATATGTGTTAGGTTCTCCTTTGTTTAAGAAAGCGACTATACAGCTTGAAAATGGCAATAAAGTCGTTATCAACGCACCAAATAATGATTCTTCAAAACGTTATATCGACAATATGAAATTCAATGGTATGTTGCATACTAAGAATTACCTGAACCATTCAGAATTGATGAAAGGTGCGCAAATAGATATAACGATGTCCGATCAACCTAATAAACAGAGAGGTATAAATCAAGGTGATGCTCCATATTCTATGTCTTTGGAAAAAAGATAGTTGTGGTTGAAATAATGAAATGCCAATAGAATTATATTTTGCTGAATTTCATTTTGAAAAAGCCTTCGGATTTTCCGGAGGCTTTTTTATGATTGTCTCTTTCTTTATTATGATGATAATGATTGTTATCCGACTGATGTATTGTAATTATATTTTGTCAACATGGGGCGGTTCTATTATGCATGGGGTGGTTCTATTTATGTAATTAAGAATGGAAGTAGGGTGTAATAAACGCAGTGGAATGGTAAAATAACAATAGCGCGTCCGATAAAATCGGAAGCGCTATTTAAATAATTTTGTGTTTCTAGTTTAATTTTCGGCGTAGTATGTCTTACCTGTTATTTTTACGCCTTTCTGTACAGCACCTTTTTTAGCTAAAGTGGCTGAATCTGGTTGTTTGCCTCCTACGGATATCAATACCTCGCCTTCTTCAACTACAGCTGCATTATTGTCATCACGTGCTGCAAACTGATTAGGGGTCAAGGTAAATTCAACTGTTTGAGTCTCACCTGCTTTGAGGTGTATGCGTTTGAAACCTTGCAATGAACGTACCGGTACCAGATGTTTTGATTCGGGAAGCGATACATATAATTGAACGACTTCATCTCCATCCATTTTTCCGGTATTGGTAACATCTACGGCAACTTTTATATCTTTCCCCGCTTTTACACTTTCAGGAATCGACTTGAAGTTATATTCGAAATTGGTATAACTTAACCCATATCCAAATTCATACAGAGGTTCTCCCGTGAAATAACGGTATGTCTTGCCTTTCATGTCGTAGTTGTCGAACGCTGAAATTTGGTCTATTGATTTGTAGAATGTTACGGGAAGGCGTCCTGCAGGATTGTAATCTCCCCACAGTACGTCAGCTACAGCTTCTCCTCCAGCTTGTCCTGGATACCATGCTTCGAGTATTGCAGGGATATTTTCGGCTTCCCAGTTGAATGCAACGGCACTACCATTCAGAAGAACAAGTACAATCGGTTTGCCAGTTGCTTGTATCGCACGGATAAGGTCGGTTTGACTTTCAGGTAATTGTATGTCTTCACGGTCTCCATGAGAGAATCCTTTAACTTTAACTTTCATCTCTTCACCTTCAAGTTGAGGACTGAGACCCATACACATTATAACGACATCCGAATTTTTAGCCAAATCGACGGCCTCTTGTTTCAGATTAGGTTTCGGATAATCCCATAAAAGCTGCATAGCTGTATATTCCGATTTATCCTGATTGTATTCTACGACGATTTTGTATTTTTTACCCGCGGTAAGCTTCATTATTTCATACTCTACCATAGGAGAGTCGATACCTTGATATCTGACTAACGGTTTGTCGTCTATGAAGACTTTATATCCTGACATTCCATTTGCTCCCAAAGCATATTCTCCAGTAATCTTAGGAACAAAATAACCGCTCCAACGAATAGAGTAGTTGGCAGGATTAAGATCTTCGAAAGGAGGTGTAGTCCACCATTCGAAATCTATTTGTGGATCTATGCGTTCATGTACAGCTGTTCCTTCGAGGTTGCTATTGTTGAAAAATTCTGCTTTCAAACCGTTTGTCGACAATGTTTGGTCAGTAAACAAAACGTCTGTCGGTATCGGTGTCAGATATGGAAGTTCGGTTGCAAGGCGTGAACCTTGAGCAAATACAACCTCTGCATCAGGCATTTTTTCTTTTATACCGGTCAGCATGGTCTTAGGTTCTGATGGAAATCCATAATAATTTGCCAAAAGAACGCTTTTATCATTTGCATTTGGCCCTATTACGGCTATCTTTTTAACATCTTTGCTAAGGGGCAGAATGCCGTCATTTTTGAGCAATACCATGGATTTGCGTGCTGCATCCAAAGCCATTGCTTTATGTTCTTTGCTGTCAAGAACGGTGATGGGAATTTGTGCATAAGGAACTTTCTCATCGGGATCGAACATTCCCAATTTCATACGGGCCAGCATAAGACGTTCAACAGCCACATCTATTTCAGCTTCTGTGATAAGACCCTGTTCCACAGCTTCCATAAGTGCAGGATATGTGTCTCCGCAGTTAAGGTCAGTACCAGCCTTTATACCCATTGCAGCGGCTTCAGGTCTTGTTTCCACTACATGATGGTTGTTAGGTCGCCAGAAGTCGGCTATGGCACCGCAATCGGATACGATATATCCTTTAAAACCCCATTCGTTACGTAGCAAATTATCAAGGAATTTACTGCCGCAACAAGGCTCTCCGTTCAGACGTTGGTATGCGCACATTACAGAGTATACTCCGGCTTCGTCAATTGTTTTTTTGAAATGAGGGGTGTATGTTTCATAGAAATCATAGTTGCTTGGATGCACATCTGCCGAGTGACGTGTCGATTCAGGTCCGCTGTGAACAACGAAATGTTTCGATGTCGCTACCAGTTTCAGATATTTCGGATCGTCACCTTGCAATCCTTTTATAAAATCGACAGCAAGTTCTCCTGTCAAGTATGGGTCTTCACCATATGTTTCCATACCGCGTCCCCAGCGTGGATCACGGAAAATGTTGATGTTTGGAGTCCAATAAGTTAATCCCTGATATTGCAGACGTTTGCCCTGACGTACGTAGTCGTGGTGTTTTGCACGAGCTTCGTCTGAAATTACATTTGCAATGTCGAACATTTCCTGGTCGTCCCACATTGCAGCCATACCTATGGCTTGAGGGAATACGGTCGCGAGTCCAGAGCGACCTACTCCGTGGAGACATTCATTCCACCAGTTATATTCGGGTACGCCCAGTCTGTCTATTGCTGCAGCACGGTGCGTGAGCTGGGAGATTTTTTCTTCGAGAGTCATTCTCGATACGAGATCTTTAGCTCTTTCTTCAAAACTGAGTTTCGTGTTCTTGTAAGGCTCTATATTACCGCCTCCGCCGCATCCGGTCATACAGACGCCGGCAACACATAGCAGGGAAAACAGAAGTTTTTTCATAAAGATTTAAATGGTTTTATTATTGTTAGTTTAATTTTATTTTCAGAGGGTTTTGTATCGCTTCTGCTTGTCTTTTTGTGATTTTTATCCATTCCTGCAGATCCGTTACACCGTTTTTATCCCATCCTGCGCCGCTGAAATAGAGTAACGGTTCTCCGTTTTTAACTGAAATAAGACCGAATATGTGATCTTTTAATTCTATCGGTTTTTTCATGTCTGGCATAATGACGGCGCATGCTATATTGCCATCTGTTCCGCTTTGCGAGTCTGAAGCAGGTTCGAAAAGAGCGACATAATCTTTACCGCAACATGTTTCGAATCCGTCGTGTTTTACAATCCCGGCACCAATAGGCAATGTTTTGAAATCGCCTGTATATATGTCAATAATTTTGTTGAAATGGGTATTTGCATCGAGACTGATTGTTTTTTCGAATTTTACTTTGATGCCATCGGCAGAATATTCATTATAAGTCACTCTGACAGTGGTGCGTATCGGTCCATTATCGAGAGTCTGTTGTGTGGCGTAATTATGGTTGCTGAACTGCAATTTGTCGTTGACATATGGAGCCGAGGCGCCGCATCCGAGAGTATTTCCCACTTTATAACAATCACATCCTTCTCCCCAGTCACGATGGTAGGATGCTTCGCCGGAAAGGTCGTTTTTGTACCATTTATTGATAATAAGTTCAGGGGTACGTTTGACCCAAATATCTATTCCATGGGTAATGGTTTCCGTTTCCAATGCCGGGCCATACATCCTGAAGGCAATAACGTTATTTTCCCATGCATAGTCATCCTTACGTTCGGGGACATAACGGCCAAAGACTTGATGTTTGTAATTTTCACGATTGCCCGATGCTATAGTGTAGACAGTAATGCCTTTCCCTTTTACGTTTGCTTGGAATATAAGAGAAACGGGAACGGTTCCTCCTTCGTAAATTACCTGAGAAGGTATTTGTTTACCTTTAGAGTCAGTGACTATTATTTTATCGGGTGCAGCTACATCCTGGACTTTTATCCATGGAATTTCCACTGTTTCATTCTTACGTTCCATATCGGTCGGATTCGAAACATTTACTTTCAATGTTTTTCCTGTCTGAGCGGTTGCTAACAG
>CASFSC010000238.1 GCA_949296995.1 uncultured Alistipes sp.
TTCCTTCCCGCTAAGAATCAAAGAGGTTGGTGAACCGGAAGAGGCCATACTCGAAGTAGGTTATACTGATGCTATTTATAATCGTAGCAAAGGAGGACGTACATATAGTGGTTGGAGTTGTGAAAGTCTGCCTTATCTTGTTGAATTCGATAACTTCGGAGTAAGTGACAAACCTGGTGAAAAAAATGCAGGAGGTGATTTTTACTGGTGCTGGGGATACGGCGAAATAACCTGGTTTGCAAATCAAAGCGACGAGTACAGACATAAATGGCTTAAATATGCGTACGATTGGGTAGCCAAAACAGATCCTAACGGATTTCTCCAAATGCCTGCCGGACGTGGAACGACATACTCAAAAACAAAACATGGATGGTACTACGGTAATAATCCGAGTCCAGCTGTCCCAGACGGACAAGGTGATGAAGATGTCATAAAGGAGATATGGAAAAACGGCAGAACCAAATAACTATATAATTACGCTAACTATAACAATAATCGTCTGAATTTTTCATAAATTTAGACGATTATTGTTATAGTTAACTGACATATATAAACTCACTTTCACATGAAAACCTATTTACACCCAATTACCAACCATCTTATTGTACTGTTCTGTTCGATATTTTTTTTCGGATCATGTGCTCAACAACCTAAATTTGTAAAAGGAAAGTCCAATGGAGACATGATACTATGGTACGACAAGCCTGCCGTACAATGGCTCGACGCAATGCCCATAGGGAATGGCATGGTAGCTGGGATGGTATTCGGAAAGCCCTCTGAAGAACGTATTGCCCTCAATGAATCCAGTTTTTGGTCAGGACGTCCACATGATTACAATGACACTAATGCCTGGCAATACTTCGAACCTATAAAAAAACTGGTTTTCGATGGGAAATATCAGGAAGCTGAAAAAATAATAGACGAAAAATTTTACGGTGTTCCCGTAGCACAGCAGGCATATCAACCTTTGGGAGATTTAAAACTATGGTTTCCTTATGTAGACAGCACTAAAGTTACGAATTACCGTAGAGACCTCGATATGGAAACAGGCATAACATCTGTAACCTACAAATCAGGAGATACAACATATAACAGGGAAGTATTTGTATCATATCCGGACAAAGTTATGGTCGTACGCATTACCTCCGACAAACAAAATGCGATAACGATGCAAGCCGGACTGGAAAGTTATTTTAAAGATACTGTTACCACTCGTTCCAATTCCATGGTTTTGGACGGTACATGGAAAGGGCCACTTCCTGAATTTTGGTTGATCGGCAAATGTGAAGGAGAAGGATTATCTTTCCGCATCATGTATAGTGCACATATAGACGGAGGAACTACCCAAGGAATAGATAACAAACTCGACATCAAAAAGGCAAATTCCGTAACACTGATTCTGACAGCTGCTACAAGTTATGAAAAATATGATGACATTTCGGGTGATCCTGCTGAAAAATGCGATGCAATAATTACAGAAGCTATATCAAAAGACTACTCCACTCTTCGTCAACGTCATATCGCCGATTTCCAGGAACTTATGGGCCGTGTTCATCTGACAGTAGGAGATACTGCTAAAGATTCGTTACCGATCAATCAAAGACTTCAAACCATGAAAAATGGAGATGAAGATGCCAATCTCGAAGCTCTCTGTTTTCAGTTCGGAAGATATATACTCGCGTCAAGCAGCAGGAAAGGTGGTCAGCCAGCCAATCTGCAGGCAATATGGAATGAAGATATTCTGCCTAATTGGGGAAGTAAATACACGATAAATATAAATACCGAAATGAACTATTGGCCCGCTGAAGTATGCAACCTGTCGGAATGCCACCAACCATTATTCGACATGATACAGGACATATCTGAAACAGGTGCGAAAACTGCAAAAATATATTACGGATGTAACGGATGGGTAGCTCATCACAATATAGATTTATGGAGAGGTACAGCTCCGGTAGATGGAGCCCGTTTCGGCATGTGGCCCGTAGGCGGCGCATGGCTCTGCCAGCACTTATGGGAACATTATGCTTATACTCAAGATTTTTTATTCCTTAAAAAATATTATCCGGTAATGAAAGGATCGGCCGAATTTCTTCTGGACCTTATGGTAGAACATCCTACATTGGGTTATTTGGTTACACCTTTTTCGATGTCTCCCGAACACGGTTTTATATATGACAATGGAAAATTAGGATTCGTCTCGCCTTCCCCTACCATGGATGTAGCTATAATACGTGAACTATTCCCTCACTGCATCGAAGCCAGCAAAATATTAAAAACAGATGCTGATTTCAGAGCAAAACTTGAAGAAGCTCTCACTAAATTGCCGCCATATAAAGTGAGCAAAAAGACAGGGTATGTTCAGGAATGGATTGAAGATTGGGTCGGTGGTAATCAAGGACACAATTTCTCGGCTAATTTCCCATTCTTCCCCGGAAATTCAATATTATTCAATCGTGAAAGCGATAAGGAACTTGTCGCTGCTACAAATAAATGGATGGAAAATCGTAAAGGACGCAGAGGATTTCCTTTGGCATGGGATATGTGCATGTGGGCACGTCTGGAACGCGGAGACAAAGTAGCATCGTGCATAACTACATACGTTTCTAACTCAATATCCAACAATCTCCATAACAGTGGCTCCAATCAGTCTGACGGGACATTCGGATATACGGCGGGAGTAGCCGAAGCTCTCATACAAAGCCATGCAGGTGAAATATCGTTATTACCGGCACTTCCTTCAACATGGAAAAATGGATCTATAACAGGACTGCGCGCAAGGGGTGGTTATGAAGTCGATATGACATGGAATGACGGCAAACTACTGTCAGCCAAAATAACCAATAATAAAGGAGGAACATGCTCCATTCGCCATGGAAACGATATACGGCAAGTTACGGTAAATCCGGGCAAAGTGGTAACGCTCAATTTTTCAAAAAAATAGTTGCAAATTATAAGTGTTTACACATAAAAATAATCCCCAAGCCATGAAATCGCGTATAATCATAAAATATGGAAAAATATTTATCGCTACAACTGTTGCTATATTATTTGCATCGGCACATATTACCGAAGGGAAACAAAAATTCGATAAAACATCCAAATTTTATTTCGATGGCTCCATTTCACGTGAAGTCCTGGAAAATTATCTCGACCGTTCGGTAACGGCAGGATATTTTCTTGTCCCGGGAACACCGGAACGATATCAGTTCCCCTACAAAGATGATGATATACGTATGATTAAAAACATCGGGGCAAAATTTATAGGACGCGCTCTATATCGTTGGGGAGAAGAGAGTAAATTAGGTGATCCGAGCTTTCTCGACCATGCAAAAAAACTCGCAGCAAAATTACATGAATACGATCCGGAAATAATATTCCAAGGATGTTTATTCGAATACGTCAGCAGTGATGTAAACAATTTAAAAATTCCTGATTGGGTTTTCAAGGCTTTCAATCAACAGGTAGAAAATCGTAATTTCAATTACAAGGATATGATCCGCAGGGCTGGAAGCGACACCACAATACGTTTCGGAGGACGCGGTGGTGTTCCTATTGTAAATAATCTCGAAACGCAAATGTGGTACTATTTTGTAGCTGTTTCTTATATCGATGCAGGATGTGAGGCTTTTCATCTAGGACAGGTCGAACTTATTGGGGCCGACGATCCTGATAAAATATATTATGCTCCCCTACTTCAGAAAATACGCGAATATGCGAAAAAGAATGCCCGTCGTCATTATGTAATTCTCGACGGTCATACACCATACGGAGGTTTTATAAAAGATGGAGTTAGCCTGCTCGATTTCAATTCCTTCCCTTTGCGTATTAAAGAAATAGAGGACAAACCTTATGAAGGAAAACTCGAAATAGGATATCTGGATGCTATTTTCGGCAAAAGCAAAGGTGCCATATCACCCAGCGGATGGAAAGCTGAAAGCATGCCATATCTTGTTGAATTCGACAACTTCGGACGTGCAAAAGAGACCAACGTATCAACCATAGATACTCATTTCATATGGGGATGGGATGAGATTTCATGGTTCGCATTACAACCCGAAGAATATCGCAACGAATGGTTATGGTATGCCTTTGACTGGTTACGGGAAAATGATCCCAACGGACATCTGCAAATGCCGCTTATCAGAATGATTTCATGCCCCAATGAAACATTAAGGTCATACTTTGCAAACACAAAAAGCGAAAAATGTCCGGTTGGATATTCACAAGAAGAGACAATAAAGAAAATATGGAACACACGGTTACAATAAATTTAAAATAAAAGAGTTACTAAATGGTAAACTTTTATGAATTTAAAATAACCATAAATTATGACAGATAATATTTTTTAATGAATAATGAGTCATAAAATACTATATCTTTGTCAAATACTATATTTTTATAGGTGTAAAATATAAAAAGTACTATTATGAAATTTCTAACTGACGAAAAATTAACAATCGTAGGAGCTGCAGGTATGATCGGCTCGAATATGGTACAATCTGCAATCATGATGGGTTTGACACCCAATATATGCGCATACGATCCTTTCGCACCAGCCCTCGAAGGAGTTGCTGAAGAGATGTATCATTGCGGTTTCGAAGGAATAAACCTAACCTATACGAGTGATATAAAAGAAGCGCTCAATGGAGCCAAATATGTAGTTTCATCAGGAGGAGCTGCACGTAAGGCAGGTATGACCCGAGAAGATCTGTTGAAAGGTAATGCTGAAATAGCAGCACAATTCGGTAAAGACATAAAACAATATTGTCCTGACGTAAAACATGTGGTAGTTATTTTCAATCCTGCCGACATTACAGGTTTGATAACTCTCATATATTCAGGTCTGAAACCATCACAGGTAAGCACACTTGCAGCTTTGGACAGTACACGTTTGCAAACAGCTCTGGCACAACACTTCGGAATATCTCGAGATAAAGTTACCAACTCCCGCACATACGGAGGTCATGGCGAACAGATGGCTGTATTTGCATCTACAACAAAAGTAGATGGTAAACCTTTGACATCACTTATCGGAACAGATGCTTTGACAGACGAACAATGGGCCAACATCCGTCAACATGTTATACAGGGTGGTAAACGTATTATCGAACTTCGTGGACGTTCCTCATTCCAGAGCCCAGCTTATGTATCCATCGAAATGATACGTGCTGCAATGGGTGGACCTGAATTCTTGTGGCCTGCCGGTGTTTATGTATCGGAAGATGGATTCGATCACATTATGATGGCTATGGAAACCACAATAGACAAGAGCGGTGTACATTATAAGGTACCTCACGGAACAGCTGAAGAAACTGCTACTTTACGTGCCAGCTACGAACACCTCACTAAATTACGTGATGAAGTGATTGAAATGGGTATAATTCCTGCTATTTCTAAATGGAATGAAATAAATCCTAATCTTAAATAAGTTGATGTGTTATCTATTTGTTGAATAAAGTAAAACAAATTTATATAAGACAAAACGGTGTAACCATGATGGTTACACCGTTTTTACTTTATAGCTAATAAATGATATACGATGCAACATGAAATGTAGTTTGCAAACACTTATAGACAACAGTTGTTCAATACTCACAAAATCACACATTACACCTTACAGAGACAACCTATAAACAAAGCCTATTTTACATGGCTTCTATTTTAGCATTTTCAGCAATTTGCACAATACATCAACACAACACGTTAATATTCAGACGATTAGTTTATTTGTGGCCATTTTGCCATTTTTACACTATTTCTGCTTATCTTTGTTTCGGATAAAAGATTTATGGTTAAAAGCAGTAAAATATCATTCAAAGATTCAGTTGATTCATATTCAGCTCTTTCGAGTCAAATATCGGCTCGGAAATTTAAAGGGCTATACCTGTTAATGGGAGAAGAGCCATACTTTATAGACATGCTTACGCTCCAGTTTGCAAACGGCATATTATCCGAGTCCGAAAAAGCATTCAACCAAACGATAATATACGGGAAAGAGACCGATTCAGGAGCAGTAATAAACCTGTGCCGTCAAATGCCCATGATGGGCTCATTTCAGGTTGTCATCGTAAAAGAGGCCCAGCAGTTGCGAGGATTGGATAAACTTTCATTATATACATCCGCCCCTTCCCCTACAACAATTCTTGTACTATGCCACAAAGAAAAAAATGTTGACAAACGGTGGCCATTGTACAAACATATCGCCGAAAAAGGAATAGTATTCGAATCGGCACGTCCACGCGACTACGAAATAGGGTCATGGTTAACCTCATTCATACGATCCAAAGGATGTTCCATAGATCCGAAATCGGTAGCGATGCTCACCGACCATTTAGGAAGCGACATAGCCAAGATCACCAATGAATTGGACAAACTGTTGACATACCTTCCACAAGGGACAAAAACAATTACGGCAGATCATATAGAACAAAACATAGGTATCAGCAAGGAATTCAACATTTTCGAATTGACAAAGGCATTATCGGAAAGAAATATGCAAAAAGCGATGCTCATAGCGGACCATTTTGCACGTAACCCGAAAGACAATCCATTGACAGTCACCATAAGTTCTATTTTTTCACATTTTCAACGCATTTTCATTATCAATTATCAAAAATGGCTTGCCAAACGCAAAGGAATTCCTATGGTTTCGGAGATAGAACTTGCACGTATGCTGAAACTTCCCAATACATTCTTTTTAAAAGAGTACCAACAAGCCGCCGCACTCTATCCCAACAACAAAGTTTTTACAATTATGGGATTCATACGTGAATACGATATGAAAAGCAAAGGTATGAACACGGGGCAAGCCGATGAAGGAGAATTACTTAAAGAACTGCTACTAAAGATTTTTTTCGTGTAATTAATACACCCGTAACCAACAAATACCAAATTGATATAAAAATAAAATGACATTCATTATAATTTTTATAACTGCAGTAGTATCTGTAATATGTTTCCGCAACAGACAATATTTCGATAAACTTTCACTCATTCCTTATCGCGTAGTACACAATCGGGAATGGTATCGTATCATAAGTCACGGTCTGGTACATGCCGATTATGTACACCTCATAGTAAATATGATCGTATTGTTATCTTTCGGACAATATCTTGAACAACTGTTCAAAGCCTATCAGCATGCAGGAACCATCTGGAACAGCAGTATCAGTTTTTTATTGCTCTATTTCGGAGGAATGGCAGCAGCATCGGTTTACGATATCGTCAAATTCAAGAATAACCCCCATTACGCGTCGATAGGTGCATCGGGAGCCGTAGCGGCCGTAATTTTCGCATCTATATTTTTCAACCCGTGGAACAAAATATACTTCTTCGGAATAATTCCCATTCCAGGAATAATTTTCGGTGTACTATACATATTATATTGCCAATATATGAGCAAACACGAAGGAGGTGTCATCAATCACAATGCACACATGTACGGTTCAATTTTCGGTTTCATTTACCCCATGCTGATGGACCCTTCATTCATACATATCTTTTTGCAAAAGATAACCCAATTTTAAAATATCAGAATCAGGTATAAAAGTTAAAACTTTGCAATATGAGCGACAAGTTTTGTTGGAACGGATCCATCATTTCACCAGACATTGCAGAGGAGATGACATGGGAAAAACTGAACTATCTCCGTACAGAAAATTATATCTATCAAAATATACGCACATATAAATATGCCCCCATTTTTCTCTCGGAACATATAAAAATAATCGACAGTATATTAAGAGATATGTATGGGATATCTTTCGCACACTCATCCGAACGTATTACATCTGATATAGGTCAATTATTAAAGGCCAATCATTTTCACAACCGCAGCAATGTCGTAACACTATATGCTTTCCCAAACGGGGATTATATGATAGAACATAATCAGCAGCTCTATTATGACAATTTTGAGATATGGCATAAAAAACCGGACTTGGAAATATTCCCGTGCGAATATCTGTTTATGGGATATACTACTGCCATATCTAAAATAACATGTAAATATGCAGATAAATTCGTTGAAAAGAATGGAGCGGATATAGCAGTTATAGAAAATTCTCAAGGTATACTTACCAACATAGACGATGAACCGTTGTTCATAGTTTTTGGCAATGAAGTCATCACATCACCGTTGGAAGCGGGCATCGTCAACAGTCTGATGAGACAACTTATAATAGAAGCCTGCACCCAAGCTCAATTACGTCTGTTTCAAACGCCCATAACACGAGATATGTTAAAACAATGCGACGAAGCGTTCACCGCTTCGCCGCAAGGTATTATCGCAATCAGGAGATGGAGAGAAAAAAGTTATTTCAATCTTACTCCGGGCAAACTTATTCCATATCTTAATACTCGTTCCAACTTTTAACTTTTATACCTTCACGCCCTAATTTACAGAACGCTATAATAAAGGCACTTGCAAGTCGGGCATTGGTAATCAACGGAATATTGAAATCTATTGCACTTCGACGTATGGTATAGTCGTTAT
>CASFSC010000239.1 GCA_949296995.1 uncultured Alistipes sp.
AACCCATAATATTCATCAAAACCATTTTGTAAAGGCAAAAACTGAGGAGCATCTCCCAAATGCCATTTCCCGAAGATTGCAGTTTGATATCCTTTCTGTTTCAACAATTCACCCATTGTCATTTCGTCAGGATGAATCCCATAATTGGAATTCGGTCCGGGAGCTCCGGCAAAACCGATACGATTCGGATAGCAACCGGTCAACAATCCTGCGCGAGAAGCCCCACTAATAGGTTGTACAGCCAGAAAATGAGTAAACCGGACTCCTTCAGATGCCAAAGCGTCTATATTAGGAGTTGTATATCCGTAAGCCCCGTTACAGGAAAAATCTCCATAGCCGACATCATCAAGATTTATCAGCACAATATTGGTATAGTCCGTTGCATATGCAGAAATACTACTTCCTATAAAAAGCGTCGATAATAATATATTTGTTTTCATGATAAGATTATATTCTTTAATCTCAAATATTTAACGTTGCAGATAATAGTTTGAAATTACATATTTTCTACAACATTTCAATATATCGTCAAATTTTAACCGACAATTAGTTAGCTTCTGCACATAACCAGTTCGATCCACAACCTGAACGTCGATAAATAGGTCCAAATAATTTACTTTCAATTCCGACGCACAACCTGCATCCGTCACTATTCCATAGGCGGATCGTCATCCGTTTCATTGATCCATTCACGCTCAATCTTTTCTCCTGCCTGCATTCTGTTCCACAACATCCTAACCGCTCCAGCATAAGGATACTTGTCGAAAACAGCTCCATTACCCAATATGCGAGGATCCTGTTGTTGAATCAGCCGTACTGTGAGTTCATGTCTCATGCTGTCTATTTTAGAGGCATATTCCAAATCGTTTATCAAATTGTTCACACAATCCCTATCATTCAGTATATCATAAAATTCCTCTCTTCCCCGTTTCCCAAATGATAAATTCCAGAAATAATCATTTTCCCCTCTTCGACGCATATTAAGAATCTCTGTTTTGGTCGCACCGCCATCGACATTAAGATAACCGGTTTCCGGATTACCCGCAGGCCAACGATCTGTTTCAAAATTTTTAATATACAAATAATCTCCTTTGATTATGGCTCTAATAGGATAACCCTCATCATCAGGACGTCCCACATCATGCCGTTCCTTGCCGAGCAAAAGCATATCCCGGACAATTCCACTCGGAACATCTTGTAACACATCCATAAAACTTACACCCGTTATTGGTTGCATTCCTGACGATTCCTGTGCAACGCCTGCTATTTCCAGAAATGTAGGTGCAATATCTATAACGCTTATCAGTTTACGTGCCGTACGTCCTGGATTTTTAATCCCATTTTTCCACATAACTGCAAACGGGATATGATTCGAATATTCAAATGATTGTCCTTTGCATCTGGGGAAAGGCATACCATGATCGGCCGTAACGACAATAATCGTATTATCCAATTCACCTTTCTGTTCAAGTATCTGCAAAATAATTTCCAAATGCTTATCGAAATGTTCCAATTCGAGTGCATAGTCAAGCATATCGGTACGCACCACTTCGTTGTCAGGCCAAAAAGAGGGGACCGAATCAATATCATTTACATTTTTTCCTGCACGGATTGAAGAACCGTATTCATACCCTCTATGTGGTTCCAGAGCCCCATACCAGAAACAAAAAGGTTCATCCGCATGACGAGCATCTAAAAATTCCCTGAAATTGGCTGAATAATCAATATTGGATATTCCAGACGTCGGAGGTGTCAGTTTTTTCTGATTCCATGCTTTTCCGACCAATTTTCTGTCATGGCCGAGACTATCCTTTGCAATCCCTGGGCCCCACCCTTTACCGGTAAATCCCACGAAATATCCATTCTCTTCCAACACTTCAGGATAAGATTTGAATTTAGAGGGAAAATATGGAGAGTGATTGCAGGCCTCTTCCAACTGCCATGAATTACGTCCCGTAATAATTGCCGAACGGGAAGGAGCCGATTTTGCATTACATGTATACACCCGGTCAAAAAGCACACCTCCTGCAGCAACTCTGTCGAAAGCCGGAGTAATTACCCAATCCGTACCGTAAGCTCCCATATGCGGATATGAAACGTCATCTGCAATACAGAACAAAATATTGGGACGTTTACGAGACTTCGCATTGACACAATCGGTAATCAGAAGGATTATTACCAATAAAAGCGCAGTTATATTTTGTCTGTTTTTCATATCGTAAAACTACTCGGGCCTATATTTCAACAAAAGCGATCCCGGAGCTTCATCTATATTCAATGTCAATCCAGAAGCTAGTTCTGAGCCTTTTGTAGAGAGATACAATCCCGTATTGTCATTATAAATCCGATATGTAACATCAGGGTTTAAACCTCGCAACCTAACTATAATCTTATCCTGATTAGAATCTTTACGACGGAAAGCCACTACTATTCCACTATCATCTGAAGGACGATGCATTTGATATGCAAGCCAAACATCATCTCCGGTAAGATTTCTGACACCTGTCAAAGGATAATAATCCTCATAATAATATGGTCGCAGTTCATCTTTATACTCTTTCATCACCCTCTGTATATCCGGGATAGACACACCAAGATCTGTAAGTTTAAAATTCATGACGGTAGAACTCGAAAGGCTCGAACGAAAATTGAAATTATCGGTTTTATAAAGGCCTGTACCATGCAAAGGCAGAAAAAAGTTCAATCCATAAGTATGACATTGATAACCATTGGGCTCTCCATACTGATAATCGGTACGCCAAAGAGGTACACTGCGTGAATAAGTTTCCAAATCTATACGGCGACCTCCCGCAGCACAATTGTCAATAAGCATATTTGGGAAACGGGTCAACAGATAATCCCAGAATTTATATAAATTTTCGACATGACGTATCTCTTTCATACCGATACGTTCAGGTTCATCATTAGCCTCCCAATAAGGTTTGGCAGGTATATTGAAATCCTGACGATAATAATCTACTCCATTATCCTCAATAAATTTACCATAATATTCGCACAGCCATTTGCAGGCATCGGGATTACCCAAATCGAATAAAAATGTTTTTTCATCTCCCGGTATTTTGAGAATCCATTCGGGATGTTCTTCAGCAATCATCGTTCCGGCCATAACACGCTCCGGTTCAAACCATAACATAAACTTCGCATTCTGCTTATGAGCTTCATCCGAGAGAGGTTTAAGTCCTCGTGGAAAACGGAGCGAATCTACCTGCCAGTTTCCCACCGCAGTCCACCAACTCGTATTTTTGTCAGGGCCGCCGCATCCCTCATACCAACCGGCATCGAGCCAGTAAAGATCAGGAGCTATACCGAACTGTTTATAGCGTTTCATAATGGCCAGTGCAAAATCTTCAGTCAAACAGGTATATTCTCCACACGGAGCAGGATCGCCCCAGTTAAAACCACCTGCGAGCGGATATTTTGCAAATTCTCCATCAATTTGACGAGTATGATGAGCCAGAACAAAACGACGAAATTTATTCTGTCCCGCCATAAAATCATCTCCCTGCCAAAATAGCAGACAAATTAATGGTGTACGGATGGTCTCTTGCGGATAGAGATAAAGTTTCATTCGTTCCATCCCCGATTGTAACTGGACAAAATTCTCATCTTTTTTCACTATATCTGCATACCATGAACCGGTCCAACCTATTGCCCCAATTACACCAATATCACCTCCGGGAGCAACAATATTGAAAAACGGGAAAGCTGTTTTATCCGAGGAACGACCACCATCTGGAGCCATATGAATGTTTTTCCCTGTTTCAAGTATCGATTCAGTCACCATGAAATCAGTCCGTTTACCATTACTGCCATTAGCACTATACAGAGTAAAATCGCCTTCGACATTACCATAACCCATAATGTAATCTGAAACCTTTACCTGTTCTATGATACCGGAATTAACATCGGATTCATTCGTAAAACGCAACACCCATTCAACTGCTTGAAAAGAAGGAAATCCGGTTACTTCACAAATAACTTTCAATCCGCTCTTTTTATCAGAATATGTAAACTGATATTTGACCTCATCAGGTTTGACGTTTTGCAATTTTTCACTGGCAAAATTCCATTTAGTCAGAAATGATGACGATGGCTTACCGTTATAAACAAATGAAAACGGGGGAAGTTTTCCTTTATTAAAGTTCATTGTAATCCATTTTGTAACATCGACAGTCACAGGAACTCGCTGCCGTATCTGGCAATTACCTACAAATGGAAGCAGCATAAAAAATATCAACAACAACCATCTATGCCGGAATATACCATTCATGAAAATTGTAAAAACGCTCATAAAACCAGTCCTTTAAATTAGCAGATTGAAATCAAATACTAATATAAGCATTTATTATGCAATAATAAAAACGGGATACGCCCATCGGCATATCCCGTTTTTATCACTATTATTAATTTATTATCGTCTTTCGACTATACGCAACCTTGAGCAAGCATTGCATTTGCAACTTTGATAAAGCCGGCAATGTTAGCACCTTTTACATAATCCACATATCCGTCCGGTTCTTTACCATACTTAACACATGCAGCGTGAATATTCTGCATTATGGATTTCAATTTGGCATCAACTTCTTCAGGAGTCCAAGACAGACGAATAGAATTCTGTGTCATTTCAAGACCTGAAGTTGCAACACCACCCGCATTGGAAGCTTTACCAGGAGAGTAAAGAATCCTATTCTTATGCCATACAGCGATAGCTTCAGGCGTAGATGGCATATTAGCTCCTTCAGCAACACACATACATCCGTTTTTGATAAGGGTTTCAGCTTCTTCTCCATTCAATTCGTTCTGTGTTGCACATGGCATGGCAATATCGCATTTAACGCCCCATGGTCTTTGACCTTCATAATATGTTGCTTCAGGATATTTTGCTGCATATTCTTTAATACGTCCAC
>CASFSC010000240.1 GCA_949296995.1 uncultured Alistipes sp.
GGCACAGAACCCGGCTTATATTCCCTGCTGTTTTTTATAAAGAACAGTAATGTCACTGTATCATCCAATCGGATAGAAATTAAATGAATATAATTCCATATATATTCCTTGAAACTTTTCTATAAAGAATAATAATATTCATGGTTCCATCCAATCGGATAGAACCTAAATGAATATAATTCCATATATATTATTTGATACTTTTTGATAAAGAATGATAATATTCATGGTTTCATCCAATCAGATAGAACCTAATGAATATAAATCCATATTATATTCTATGTTGCTTTTTTGATAAAGGATGATACTGTTCTACAGTCTCATCCAAACGGGTAGTATCCAAATGAGTATAAATTTCCGTAGTCAGTATAGATTCATGTCCCAACATCTCCTGAACCTGTCGGATACTAGCTCCCCCCTCAAGGAGATGTGTCGCAAATGAGTGACGAAACGTATGCGGACTGATACTTTTAGTTATGCCCGCCAAAGTGGCAAGTTCTTTTATAATGTGAAAAACCATCACACGTGTCAACGCTTTACCTCTGTTGTTTAAAAATACGACATCCATACTTTTGCTGTCCACATCCTGTTGCGCACGCTGTTCCAAATAACGGTTTATATATTCAACCGCTACATCGCTTATAGGAACAAGACGTTGTTTATCACCCTTGCCTATCACCCTTATATATCCGTCATAAAAAAACAGATCACCCAATTTCAATGTAACAAGTTCCGATACACGCAACCCGCAACTGTACAAAGTCTCTATCATCGCCCTATTGCGATATCCGAAACGGGAACTTAAATCAATGGAATCCATTATCCGACCTATCTCATCTACGGTCAATACATCGGGAAGTATACGTCCTGTTTTAGGGGCATCGGTAAACTCCGTAGGAAGATTCTCTATTTTATCATTTATCAACAAAAAATTGAAAAAACTTTTAATTCCGCTTAACACCCGTGCCTGAGTGGTTTTAGTAACTCCTTTATCATAAAGCGAAACCATAAAAGATTCTACCTGATCTGAAGTAACCTCTGTTCCACTTTCAAGTCCGAACTCCGAGCGCATGAATTGCCCCATCTGTTTCAAATCACGCAAATAGGCCTCTACCGTATTATCGGCAAGTTTTTTTTCAAGTTTTATATAAAACGTATAATCTTTTAACTCTTTTTCCCAACTCATACTCCAAATTTACTAATTTTGTCGTAAACATAACCTTCGTAAAGCGATGAAATACACAGAACTTTCCATAAATACCCCTGACAGTGAAACATCCGAAATATTTATCGCACTTCTAAGCGATTACCCGTTCGAAAGTTTCAGCGAAGAGGACGGAATACTCAAAGCATACATAAAAACATGCGACTTGCCATCATGCAAAGATGAAGTTATTGGAATTGTAAAAACACATGGTTGCGAATACCGATTTTCAGAAATGGAAGACAAAAACTGGAACGAGGTATGGGAATCCAATTTCGAACCGATAGAAGTAGAGGGACGTTGCCTCATACGTGCACCTTTCCATCCTGGAAACGACAGTTTCAAATATCAGATAGAAATAATGCCAAAGATGTCATTTGGGACGGGACATCATGCCACGACATACCTTATGTTAAGTGAAATTATGGATAACGATTTCAAAGGATTAAACGGATTGGACATGGGTAGCGGAACAGGAGTTCTGGCTATTTTGGCAGTAAAAACAGGGGCCTTACACATGGATGCCATAGACATAGATGAATGGGCCTATGAAAATTCATCGGAAAACATTAGTGCCAACGGCGTAGAAGGTCAAGTAACTCCTTACATTGGCGATGCATCCCTGCTGAAAGATAAAACATACGATTTCATTCTTGCCAACATCAACCGCAATATTTTGCTTGCAGATATGGATTCCTATGTAAAAAGCCTAACAGAGGGAGGCACACTTATAGTCAGCGGCATCCTCGAGGCTGATATACCGGCAATAACAGAAAAAGCCGAATCTCTCGGTTTACAAAAGCAATTCCAAAAATTGCGCAACGGATGGGCAGCAGTAAGATTCGTAAAATAAAACGATATAAAATCCAATCCTCCTATATGACTATATATTTCTATAAATAACAAATAACTGAAAAATTCGTTCCAACTTTTCTATCAAGTTACATAGCTTATTTTTTACATAGATACTTTAAAATATCATTTACATCATATTATGGCAATTTCCACACAAATAATAATTAGATACATAAACAAAAAACGCCCTGCAAAACAGGGCGTTTTTCAAATAAAAACTGCATATATTTATTTAGTAATATTCTTAATATACTGATGGTGTGGACCGAAACGTTCGAACGCCGCTTTATCGAGAGCTTCACGATGATCGGGATGTGCCACACTGATTATCAAACGTGCACGTTCCTGCAAAGTCCTGCCATAAAGGTCGACTGCTCCGTATTCAGTAACAAAATAGTGAATATGTGCACGAGTAGTTACCACACCGGCACCGGGAGAAAGAACAGGTGCTATTTTACTTATCCCCTTGTTAGTTGCAGAAGGCATTGCAAGTATGGCTTTACCGCCTTTAGAACGTGCGGCTCCATACATAAAGTCAATCTGTCCGCCTACCCCTGAATAGAATGTAGTTCCAAGTGAATCGGCACATACCTGTCCGGTTATATCCACCTGAAGAGCTGAATTGATAGCTGTAACCTTATCATTCTTAGCTATAATATATGGGTCATTCGTATATCCTACGTCCATCATGGCAACCCCTGGGTTATTATCGATAAAATCGTAAACCTTTTGTGAGCCCATAAGAAATGTCGAAACCATTTTACCTTTGTCGATACTCTTGTTGCGACCATTGATAACACCTGATTCAACCAATGGAAGAACCCCGTCTGCAAACATTTCTGTATGAATACCAAGGTCCTTGTGATTACCGAGTTGTGACAAAACTGCATTAGGTATTGCTCCTATACCCATTTGCAAACATGCTCCATCTTCGATCAAAGCCGCACAATTACGACCTATGGCAGCTTCTATTTCATTAGGTTCCTTAAAAATAGCCTCTTCCAAAGGTTTGTCATCTTCTACAAAGATATCTATATCGTTAATGTGAATGAAAGCATCTCCAAATGAACGTGGAACATGCTTATTGATAACTGCTATGACATATTCGGCACATTCAACGGCTGCCAACGTAGCATCTACAGAAGTTCCCAATGAAACATAACCGTGTTTGTCAGGGGTTGAAACCTGTATCATTGCAACGTTACATGGCAGAACACCATCACGATAAAGTTTTTGTGTTTCGCTCAAAAATATAGGTATATAATCGGCATATCCCGACTGCGTAACCTTACGTACATTGCTGCCAACAAAAAAAGAATCCAACTGGAAAATGCCTTCGAATTCAGGTGCTGCATATGGAGCAGGTCCTTCTGTGTGAAGATGGTGGATAAAAACATTTTTCAATTCATGATTGCGACCTCTGTCGCACATAGCCTGAATAAGGCACTGAGGAGCACTCGCAACACTGCTCAAATGAACGTGATCTCCAGATTTAATAACCTTGACTGCCTCGGCTGGAGATACGAATTTTATCGGTTTGATCATTTCTTAATTTATTATTTTAGATTAGTTATAAGTCCCGTTCAGGTAAAACTTTACAAAGTTAGGTTTTTTTATCTTTTAACCCTATTTTGTTCATATTATTTTTCATCATTACATTTTAAAATAATTTTGACATCTGCTCTATCCATTCAAATCAAACTAATCCAAAAAATCTCGTTTAATACTATTTTACTTATACCATTTAACAATATATAGATAATAAAAAATATACTTTCGTTGAAACTTAAATGTTTTCTACGATATCATTTCCAGCCGCAAGTTTCAACAATATAGACAATTAAATATACTAATCAACGATACCCAGCTTGTCTTGAATAAAACGGGGCCAATCGTTTCAGACGATTGACCCCGTAGCAAAAATATTAACCTGTTATTTAAATCTCATTTATAATCATCACGCATCCTCCACGAGGCAACAGATCGAGTTGCATTTTCGATTCATTCGACACTTTTTTCTTTTCTATCTTAACATGAGTACGTGTTTTCACTGCTTCACCTCCATCGGTATAAAGTGTAGCCTCATATTTTTTTGCTGGGTCAAGAAAATCAAATGAAAAATCTATCGTACGCGCATCATTGTTGGTCATACATCCCACAAACCATTTATTGCCACTGCGACGAGCTACCGTGATAAATTCACCGATACCTCCATCAAGAATCTTCGTATCATCCCATACCGTAGGCAATTGGTCGAAAAATTCGAGTTCAGGTTCTCCTTGTGCATCCTCAGGTTTGTCATACCAATACAGGAATTGCAACGGGCTGTAAAATACTACCGATGTAGCCAACTGATGTCCGGATGTATTAAGCAGAGAACGAGCATTCAACGGAAGTGATTTTTTCAGCTCTTTTCGGTGAAAATAGCAAACCGTACAATCGGCAGGTCCGCACAGAAAACGTGTAAAAGGCAATGTCGTATTTGTATTGCCGTCAGGGAACTCTTCATTTCCATGAACACCTTCCTGTGTCAGCAAATTAGGATATGTACGGCTGAATCCCGTAGGACGATACTCATCATGAATATCTACCATAAGATTATATTTCGCACATTTTGCAACAGCTTCATGCAGCCATGTAGTCCAACGATGATTACCGACATGTACGAACCCGAATTTTATACCGGCAATTCCCCATGACTGATACAAAGGTAAAATTTCATCGAGATATTTGGCGAGAGCACGCTGATTAACATACACCCATACTCCTACACCTTTCGATTTGGCATATTTTACCACCTCTTCCACATTAAGATCGTTGACCGGGCAACGCGCAGGATCGACATTACATTTGGTAGGATCCGAAGCTATTTTAGTCTCAGCACCATACCAACCTGCATCGAAATGCACATAATCTATATTATGCTCTGCTGCAAAATCGACAACTTTCTTGGCATCATCGGTCGTAAGCGATGTAATGCGGATGATCGTTCCCGGTTTAATCCAGTCGGTATTTTCTATCGCACAAGGTTCATTGAGATTAAGTATTATATCGTTGTTTGCAAGCAGTTGAGTCGGTTTTTCCGCAACCATGACAACACGCCATGGCATTGCAAAAGGTGCCGTATCCTCAACTCTGTCATACATCGAACATCGGATAATATTTTCTTCTCCCTTGTTTACTTTAAATTTAGTTCTTGAAAAATTAACCATTTCAGCCTCTGCTAATGCTGCATACAATCCATTTGCAAGTTTCATTGTCAAAGGACGTTCAGCCTCTCCCGGCCAATCTTTAATCGGTAAATATTGTGCTTTGGCCTGAGCATACGGCATAAACCAACAATATGTATCGGCTGGAACATTAAATGTAGTTTTTTCAGAGTCAAGTCCTAAATAATCACCTCCTCCCGCATGTTCAGGGAAATAATAACGAAAAGCAATCCCTTCGTCATATGCCCTCACTATAAGGTTCAGTTTGCTGCCATACCCCTCTTTACCCAAAACAAATATGGTTTGATTATAATGGTCGCGTATCGTAGAACGTTCTCCGTAAACAGGTTTCCACGTCTCATCGACAGAAGAGGTTTTTGCATCCTCGATAGTAAAACGGTTATCCCAGCCATTCATTCCCAAAACAGATGGCAATATAACCTCTTTACCTTTATACGAGATATCGTATGTAAGCATTCCCTTATCATTTGCTGTATCCTCCGTCCACACTCTCATTGAAAGATTGCCGTCAGGAGATATCACACTATACTCTTTTGCATCGATATGAATCGTACCAAAAACAGATAACAAGGCTAATAAACCTATAATTTTTTTCATATTTCCAGAATTCATTAAATAAGTTGTCCGGACTTCATAAAAATCCAGACAACTTGCAATTTATTAAAATTCCATATTAAACACAACACGATCTTTAGTAAATACGTGCGACCCAACCGCCGCCTGATGCCATATCGGCTTCGATGACATCACCTTTTTTCACTTTACGCACCTCTTTCACATAATCTATCGCCATGGATTCAGCGTTTGGACCATCACGGAACAACTCCATATCATAAACTTTACCCTCTTCGAGGAAGTCAAGTTTCAGAGGCATTTTACGACGGGTCCAGTCTGTAATGACACCCACATACCATTCATTACCGTTACGACGTGCAACAGCAGCATAATCGCCTACTTTACCGGCCAATGGAACTATTTCATCCCATACTGTCGGGATGTTGGCGATGAAACGTCCGCACTCTTCTTCTTTGTAATATGCCGTCGGAGAATCCGGAACCATCTGCATCGGGCTTTCGAAGACAACAGCCATAGCCATTGCATGAGAACGAGTACCCTGACCCATAGGAGTCGATCCGATAATACGGAAATTGGCTCTTGTCGCATTGTTCATCGTTGCAGGAATATAATCCATCGGACCTGCCACATTACGGATAAACGGCAAGGTACAGTCATGACCCGGAGTAACGCGGTCAGTTCCTCCATTGTATTCAAATTCTATAAGAGCTTCACGGGTAAGTACATTAGGATATGCACGTCTCAAACCATCAGGTTTATATGCTCCATGGAAATTGAGGACCATCTTGTGTTTGGCACACTCTTCGGCAGCTCTCCAATAAAAGTTAGATATTTCCTGATCGGAACGATTCATAAAGTCGATTTTCAAACCTTTGATTCCCCACTTTTCAAATTGGTCGAGAGCTTCATCCATTTGATCGTCGATCAAAGAGAATTTCACCCACAACAACACATCAACACCCTTCTTAGCTGCATAAGAGGTAACCTCTTCCATATCCAATCCGGGAACTACCTTAGTCAGATCATCGCCCAAAGTCCAACCATCATCGAACAAGAAATAGTTCATGCCGTAATCTGCTGCAAAATCTATGAAATATTTGGCTGTTTCGGTATTGATACCGGCTTTGAAATCAACACCATAAATACCGTGCTTACCCCACCAGTCGAAAATGACCCATCCTGGTTTGATCCATGACGGATCCTCAATCTGGCACTCAGGTGACATAAGGTAAACCAACTGATTGGCCATCAAATCCATATCGTTGTCTTCGATTGCCATAATACGCCAAGGGAATGTACGACTGCCTTCAACCTCTGCAATATAATCACGACTTGTAATAACATCTTTTTTATTGTATGAATTACCGTCTGTACGATATGTGGCAGGATAGTTCCACTGATGTATATTCAAATTTCCTCCAACTGTTTTAATCCACATACATGGATAATCTTTTACATCGGCTTCCAAAAACAGAACTCTTTTTGAGTTCGGAATTTCAACCAATGCCGGCAAATTACCCATATCTTCGTCGGTCAATTCTCCGATATTCTTAGACACATATACAGCTTCATAATCACTTCCCGAACGTGAATCTTTCTGGAAAGTCAATTTTGCATCCTTATCGAAAGTAAATTCAGCATTTTCTTTATTTACTCGGATTTTTCCAGGAAGCTCGGTAACCAAACGGTAAGCTACACCGTTATTGTAAACACGGAACTGAAGAGAATAACCATCTTTGAATATCACTTCAGCCTCATTGTATTGTTCCGGAATAGATGCCGTTTTTTCTTTTATTTCAGGTATAACAGTATTATTTACACTTTTAGTAGTTACTTTTTTAATCTTGGCTCCCGCAGCAGGCAAAATACCCTTATCCGTATCGATTCCTATTTTATCGATGCCGAACAGTTTTTTCGTACCGTCATATACATTCATCGACACGGTCTGTTCCACATTGATATCTGCCTTCAACGTTTTGTCGGGAGATTCAACGGTAATCGCCTTTGCAAACATCTGCAGCGGCACAGCCGCCAGCAGCAACATCATCAAATTCAATCTTTTCATCTGATTTTCAGGTTAGCTGTTTTAAAATATTTATAATCTATTAAATTTATTTTATCAATTTACGTTCAAGTTCTTCAAGTGATTTTCCTTTGGTCTCGGGCAAATATTTTCTTATTACCACATAACCTACGACACAAATCACACCGTATAACCAGAATATGGCAGCCGGTCCGAATGCACTATTTAGGACAGGGAAAGAATATGTCAACAAGAAACATGCGGCCCAGAGTGCGAACGTAGCAATCGACATTGCAGCTCCTCGTACACGAGTAGGGAAAATTTCAGAAACCACAACCCACATAACCGGGGCAAGAGACATGGCATAACATGCTATTGCCGCAACAACTATAATAAGGAGAGGCAATCCGCTGAAACCGAAATAATATGCGCCCCCCATCAAAAGATATATCAGTGCAAGGCCTGCCGATCCGAACAGTAACAGATGACGACGGCCCCATCGGTCCACCGTATACATTGCGACAAAAGTAAACAATACATTAGTTATACCCGTCACCACTATATTCATAAGTATATCTGAAACGCTGTACCCTGCGGCAGAAAATATTTCCTGTGCATAATTGAATATCACGTTAATTCCGCACCACTGCTGGAAAACCGCAAGGAATACTCCCAAGAACAACACTTTACGAAACTTTTTGCCGAACACGGTTTTGAAAGGTTCTCCTTCCGGCACATCGTTTATAGTATTTCGTATATCGCCACACTCTTTTTCGGCATATTCACGTCCTCCTATTTTCTCCAAAATATGTTCAGCCTTGGCATCCATATTCTTTGACATCAGCCAACGCGGACTTTCCGGAATAAAAAACGCCATTACCAAAAACAGAACGGCAGGCACATTTTCCGCCCAAAACATATATCGCCAGCCCCACTGACCGTTCCACGAAGCCAATATATCTGATGGAGTGCTGTTTTCGGGTACCGGTTGCGCTATAAGCCAGTTTGCAATCTGAGCCAGCAGAATTCCCAAAACTATCGTCAACTGGTTTATCGAAACCAAACGTCCCCTCATGTTGGCAGGAGACACTTCGGCAATATACATCGGAGAGAGGTTAGAGGCTATCCCGATTGCAAAACCACCTATCAAACGATAAAACATCAGCCACCATATATTACTTACTGCACCTGTTCCGATAGCAGACCAGACAAAGAGTACAGCAGCTATTATAAGCAACTTTTTACGTCCATATTTATCGCTGAACATACCGGTCAGCAAGGCTCCCACAAGACATCCCACAAGAGCTATACTCATTACAAGTCCTTGCCAGAAAGGCTGGTCAGATATTCCGAAAAATAATTCATAAAAAGGTTTTGCTCCACCTATGACAACCCAATCATAACCGAAAAGCAAACCTCCCATTGCCGACACTATAGTAATGGAAAAAAGGTAATATCGATTAAACTGCTTATCCATAATACACTAATTATATTGACCAGTTAGCCTTAACATTCATATTTTTATCTTTTATCCTTATAATGAAAGGATAACAAGTTTGTACAGGCCGTTTTTCAGTACCCTCTTTCGTCACGACACCTGGGTTCGTAGGAGGTATGCCAGGAGCTTCGCCGATAAACACTTCGAAATCTACTCCTTCGGGAATATCAAAGCCTATTTTTGCATCACCTGCTTTTACAGAAAATTTATTTTTAGGACTAAAACTCTGTTCGTTAACTATTTTCACATATCCCGAACCATCTCCCAAATCGGCAGGTTTTCCAGACACTTTCATTTGAGGCTTGTCATTGAACAACAATACATAATCATATTGTCGTATACGATCTGAATGACATGAATAAATATCTGTCAAAGAATTCTTTTCAAGTTTCACGGCACGCTCCATAACCACATCGTCATACGCTTCGTCAACAATGGCCGAAATAGTCCCTCCATCAAGAGTTTTATCAAAAGTCAGAAGTTTGCCCGTAGCAGCTTTCTGATCTTCTCCGTCAACTACAACCGTATTGTGTCCCAATGTTTTCCGATACCACTCCCTGTAATCGGGCACTCCATATGCTGAAGTACCCAAATCGGAAACAATTTCTTTCTTACCGTCATAAACAGATATTGAAAGTTTATCGAAATGCCCATGACCTCCTCCATGAGGTCCATATTTCAACACTACACTACGGTCTCCCGAACGCAATATTCCGTAACCGGTATCGGGAAAAAGAAAACTCTCTTTCGCTGGTGCTGCCGTCGCAACATCCATTCCCGTAAAATTCAGCAATGCCTCAGGATTAATCCTGTCGCACTTTTTATAACACTCTTTTAGAACCTCCATAAAAAGAGGATCTTTATAACGGGCATAAACTATCTCATACAATTTAACCTGCGCCATCAGATTCTCTCCATACCACCCGTCATTATGGGCCGGGAAAGAGAGATCGGCATAAGCTCCCCGAACCGGAGACGCGAACATATCGTACAACTTTTTATCAAACAAATTGATTCCTCTGCAACGTACGGCATCAGCGGTCAGCAACATCGCCCTCAAAGGGTAAAAATGATATATGGGCGATCCCTCGTTCCACCATCCGTCATCGTTTACATGTGCATCCATCAGAAAATGATAACCATGTTTAGGATAATTTATGGCTATATCGATCAGGGAATCATCTTCCAAAGCAACACCGAGCGCTGATATTCCGCTATTCAACCACACTTGCCAGTTAAGTGCAAGTTTACTCGACGACAACATATCGGCACACGGACGCAAAATTCCATTTTCTATATATTCAATCTGTTCGGGAGTCATTACATCTTTTGCAACTTGATAAGCACGGGCTGCATCGCTAATCCATACCGATTCATCAAGACATTGTGCAAACATCCGTCCGCTGCTCGAATTCACAACCCCCGGTTCACTGCTGTGCAACTTGTAAGCCGGATATTTCGATGCGTAATCGAGCATCATATCACGTATATAACCTGCATAAGTAGTATCGCCGGTAGCCATATACAGATACATGTTTGCAACCATATATCCCATATTATTGTCATGGACCATATTGACCCATGCCCAATCATACTGCGGATTACCGCTCCACTTTTTATCACAGGCCCGACAATAATGCGCTTTAGGCGAATCCCATGAGAATTCGAACATCACATTATGAACCGGACAAAAATATTGATGTATATGTCCTCCTTCGAGCGTAGGAACTTCAAGTGAATGGGTGCGCCGTTCAGCCACTTTATCCTGTAGAGCATGGATTATCTTTTTACCCCATTCGGTAGAAGCCGAAGATTTAATGGCTGAAACATCTTCCGACGAATAGAAATAGAATTCTCCATCGTTATCTTTTGCATAAGTACAATATACTGAAACAACTAACGCGGTAAAAAATAGAATTTTTTTCAGTAAAAACATAGTTTAGGTTTTATATTACAAAAATAATCCATTGATTGACAGCAAAAGAATAGACAAAAACAGTAAAATAAATGGACTATGTTATTTTTCAACGAATCCTCATACAAATTATAGTAATTGCTTTTTATATTTGGTTATATTTGTCTCAATCTATTAAAACTATTAACCAAACTGTCCATTCTCATGAAACTAAAAGCAGGCATTTTTATACCTCTTTGTCTATTATTTTTGACGACCATGTGTTCGTCGCCTAAAACTGCAAACAAATATGAATTCAAAGATTCTATAAGCCGAGAGGTACTTGAAAATTATCTCAGTCGGGCTATCACTATGACCGAATTTCTTACAGACAGCGTTTATTGCATAGATTCACGCAACATGAATCCGGATAAAACCGACGACATACGCCTTATAAAAAATATCGGGGCCAAATTCATCGGTCGTGCCATATACCGTTGGAACCATGAAACAGACCTTATGAAACCTGATTTTTGGGATACGCCCAAACGCGTAGTCAAAGCAGTACACGAAGCTGATCCGGATATAATATTACAGGCAGCCATCTTCGAAACAATATCACCCAAAGCAGACAGCGTAAAAATACCTGCATGGGTATTTAAAGAATTCGGAATGGAAGTCGAGGAACGCAATTTCCGTTATGACTCAATGTTAAACCTTAACGGCAAACTTGTCAACCATTGGGGTGTCGCAAGTGTACCAGACATTACCCGTATCGAAACTCAATTATGGTACATGTACCTGTTCGGTTCTTATATCGACATAGGTATCGAAGCTATACATTGGGGCCAAATCGCATTGATCGGCATGGAAGACCCTGAGTTCATCGTGTGGAGACAGTTCATGCAGAAAACCCGCGAATATGCAAAAAAACATGCCCGCAGAGGTTACGTTTTGTATGATGCACACACACCGGGTGGAGGAATGGTGGTCGACGGAGTCAGTTTGCTCGACTTCAACTCTTTCCCGCTGCGGCCTAAAGCCATTGCAGACAAACCTCAGCAGGCTGAACTTAAAGTGGGATACGTAGACGCCTTATACAAGCGAAGCAAAGGTTGCATAACTCCCAGCGGATGGAGTTGCGAATCACTACCCTATCTTGTTGAATTCGACAATTTCGGAGCAAGCGATCATCCGGATGTTCCAGAAGAGAACAGTCATTGGATATGGGGTTACGATGAGTTTACATGGTTTACACTGCAACCTCAGGAATATCAGAAAAAATGGCTAAAATATGCCGATGATTGGGTTCGGGCAAACGATCCTAACGGTCACTTGCAAATGCCGGTAGCACGTGTGGCTTCTCCCGGCAAAGGACGTCCAAGTGAAAGGCTCAGATTGAATACAAAAAGTGAATTATGCCCCGAAGGTCTCGGAATGGAAGAGACTATAAAAGAGATTTGGGCGAACCAAAAGCCATTATAACACATAGAATAACTCATCTTTACATTTTGAACTTGAATTTTGCAAAATGAACACTAAAGTCTTAACCGTTTTATTAAGTACTATTGTCGCGTTTAACACAAACTGTTTCGCAGCGAACAATCAGCATAAGAATACAAACGATAAAAATTCCTCAAATTTTGAAATCAGAGGGGTTTTACCATGGCATAATTTTATGTGCGGACCAAGTGCATGGAACGAACAAGACTACGAAACATACCTCGATAATTGTAAAGCTCAAGGGATAAACTTCATCGGGTTCCATAACTATACCGGGGGTGGCGAACGTTATATAACATATGTCGAACCGATGATTAAAATTGCATATTCCAATATTGTTCCACAAGCCTATTTTGACAATTCACTCACAGCACGTTGGGGAAGCATCCCATTGGCAGTGCAAGATTTTCCATATGGCAGTGCAAATGTTCTTGACATTCCGACCGGAGCAAAATCTTTCGGGAGCAACAGCTCGGTTTTATCCAAAACTACGGAAGAACACTACCGCAATACCCAAACATTGATGCAAAAAGTTTTGAAAATGGCTCATGACAGAGGAATAGCCATGGCAATGGGTTTCGAATTCGGAGTCATACCTCCCGAATATTATTCGTTGAACATAGCGGGAGACTGCTTTTACTGGCTCGGATCAGCCAATATGATTCCCAATCCAAAACATCGCACATCCGTGGCATTGCACTATGCAGCCATCGACAATATTCTCGAAACATATCCCGACATAGATTACATATGGCTATGGCTCAATGAACACTCATTCTTAGGCGTAAACCTCGAACAGGCGTTAAGCAACAAAGCCTTTGCTGAAGAATTCAATGCCAAATCGGGATATTTCAAGGATGCCGCATCGGATACGGAACGATTTATCGGCGTGTGGGCATTGGAATACATAAACCTAACTTTGAAATATCTTCGTAAAAAAGGCAGTGATGCAAAAGTTATTCTCGGTGGATGGGGAGGAGGTAACCAATTACCATCTCTTTTAAAGGGGTTGGACAGTGCTCTCCCGGAAGAAGTCATTTTCAGTTGTCTCAATCCGGGGCTCGGGCAACAACCTCAACCCGAATTTCTTGCCGACATAGCAAAAAACCGTAAAGTATGGGCTGTACCCTGGCTTGAAGGTGATCATCAATTATGGCATTTCCAACCAAGGGTAAACTTAATGAAAGAACACGTTCAACTTGCACACGACCAAAACCTTAACGGAGTAATTGCAATACATTGGAGGACTGACGACACCAAATACAACATGAAAACTTTCACTCATTTCGCATCGGTTCCGACAGGAGATGAAAGTGTAGAAGAGTTGTACATACAATATTTCACTGAAGATTTCGGAAGCAAAGCAGCCAAAGTACTTGCTCCTATGGTTGCAGAAATGGACATCACACAACTACAAGCTGCAATCGAATCGCCTGAATATTTTGCCTTTTCTCCCAAATGGGCACAAATGGATGAACAAAATGTAGCATTTCGTCAACGTCTCGTATCTGAAACAGACAAACTGATCGAATCTGCTCCGGACAAAGAAAAAGCTGAAAATCTTCGTCGATTCAGTGCTCAATTCGAATTCGAGCTATTGGCCAATGACGTATCACGTGCTATGATGCCGGCTTATGAAATCGAAAAAGAATTTTTGGAACAAGGTAAACGTTTTACAAAAGAAGAATACGCAAAGGCATATGAAACGCTTATGAATGCTCCTGTTGAAAAAATGATACGTACATACGCTTCGAGAGTCAATTCAAGAGGTGGCATGGGAGTACTGACATCCATCAATCAAAGAATGTGGACACAATACGAACATCTGAAAAGTTGGCTCGAATCGAAAATAGGAAACAAATAATTTAAGGCAATAGCTTCGGTTGTGGATTTAAAACATGTTGTTCTGCGGAATTCACGCCATGTATCTTTCTATATTTTCTCGGAGACATGCCTACCGTTTTGGTAAAAATACGACTGAAATAGTACGGATCATTGAATCCGAGTTTAAATGATATATGGTTAATCTTCATATCGGTATTGACCAACAGTTTACATGCACGTTCCATTTTAAGCCGTATAAAATAATTTATCGGCGAATCATTCAATTCCTGGTGAAACAGGCGGGAAATGTAGGATTCGGAATATCCGCAATAACGGGCGACATCCTTTAATGTCAACTTCTTTTCGATGTTTTCATTCATATAATGTGTCGCAAAACCTATGAAAAACATATTCTGACGTTTTTCACTTCCATATTTGACCTGACGATAAATCGGCAAATAGATCATGCTGCTGATAAGATGATGAAAACTCATGCTGACATAATTTATCGTATCATCATCCATTTTCAGATCCATTGCATTCAATAATTCGTCAAAAAATGAAAGACGGTCATCTATCCTGGAATTTTCATCCGGAGGTATAGGAATCGTCCCTTGCAATCTTTCATAGATATAAGGGGCCTTACTGCCTTTAAAATGGGCCCAGTATATATACCATGGGTTATGTTCACTCGAGCTGTATTCATGTGGATGTCCTGCCGGAAGAATAAAAAAATGATTCTCCGGAACGATATGTTTTTTACCATCGAGTACATACCATCCCTCCCCTCTCACACAATATATTATGATATATTCCGTACAACCAGTACTACGGTATATGTAATGCTCTTTTGCCTTAGGAAAATAACCGATAGAATGAACTACCAAATCTGACACTAACGGATTTTGAAGTGCATTTTCAAAAATATCGAATGGGAAAACAGCATGCCTTTGACCGGCAAAACCATCACTCATTTTAATCATATCATTTTGCTTTTATAAATATACTACGCAAATATAATCCATTTTTTTGTACATTTTATTCTATTTAGATATTATAGTGTACCACTACTTTTGTCAAAACCAAATGAAAACCAAATTAAAATCAAACAATAAATAAAAATGAAAATTCTAAAACTATCCACAATCATTTGTATGACAGCAATACTAACCCTGCTGTCTTTTAACAATGTAGAGGCAAAAACTGAGAATGCCTACTCTAAAATTGCATACTCATCATCCGGCAATTCACAAGTCGACTACGCATGCACCGACCTAGAGCGTTATCTCGGACAGGTTACAGGAAATATTCCTAAAACAATATCGCTAACGAAATGGAAGAAAAGCAATCAACCGGCAATAGTAATAGGAGATTTGGATCTTCTGAACAACTTTTTACCTGCCAACCAACAAGTAACTGATCTAGGAGAAGAAGGATTTGCAATTAAAAAAGTAGATATCAAAGGTAAAACAAGCATACTGTTATGTGCCAACACTCCACAAGGACAAAAAAACGCTGTATATGGTTTGCTTAAAGAGTTGAATTTTGAATTTCTACTTGGCAGTGAATTCATACCGTCAGTTCTTCCTGACATAACCTCTTTCACTGACGAATTAATCATAAAAAAACCTGTATTCGCAGTTCGAGGAGTATTGCCATGGTACAACTTTTTTAACAGTCCTACTTCATGGAATCCAATCGATCACCGCACTTTTGTAGACCAGTTGGTACGCAGCGGAGCAAATTTCATAACATTCCACAGTTATGAACACGAACCTTTTGTTGCCGTAAAAGAAAACGGTAAAATGATATTCGGAGAAGGGCTAAATGACACGAGCAAACCGACATGGGGTACAAATCCCATGAAAACCACAGAATTTCTGTACGGCACCGATAAATTTTACGATAAAGAATATTTTGGAGCCGAAACAACTCAAAGCGGATATGACCGTGATACACAAATAGAAAAAGAAAAAGAGGTAATGCGTGATGCTCTGCTCTACGCCAAGAGCCGGGGTCTGAAAACCAGTATTGGATTTGCTCCGTTAGGCGATCCGACTAACGAAGCTGACAGAGAACGTTTCATAAAAGAATTCACCTACAATCTTGAATACTACAAAGCTCTCGATTATATTTTCATTTGGCAGACCGAAACAAAAGGGGCTCAAGGACATCCATTAAAATATGATACCCATATTTTACCCGATGCCCGCGATCCTGAAAGCAAAATTATCAATTACGGAGAATATCGCCGTGAGGAATTCAAACGTATCGTAGACCGAGAGGAAGGGATAAAACCATTCTTTAAAAACACCGAAGAAGGTAAAATAGCGAGAGCTACGGAAGGAGCACGTCTTGAAATGTTCGTCAAAATTGCGCTTCGCATATTATCTCGTTATGACAATCCTCCCAAACTTGCCGTATCAGGCTGGGGAGGCGAAAATTACTTGCTTTCGGAAGAATATTATGACGGACTGGATAAAGTTTTACCAAAAGATGTGGCATTTTCCTCATTGGAAAGTCTTACCCCTAAAACATATATAGACAAAGCATATTTCGATCTTCCAGCCGACCGACAAAGATGGCCCATCCCATGGCTCGAAAACGATGGTGACCAATGGCAACCACAACCATTTTTGAAAACTTATGAACCGATGATTAAGGATCTGCAAAAAAGCGGCAGCCAAGGATTCCTGACTATTCACTGGCGTACTCGTGAAGTAGAAGACAATTTCGGTTACCTGTTGGGATATGCATGGAACGAAGGTTTGACAAAAGAACAATATTTTGCAAAAAAAGCTGCTAAATTCGGAAAATTTGCCGATGACATGAAACAAATTTATATCGACCTCGATGACTTGGGATATCGTTGGGTTGGCGGTAAAGGACAAGTGGAATGCGGTAAATTCGGATGGTCGGCAGGAACTCCTGAAAAGGCAGAAAAACTTAAAAACATTCGTACTCGTCTTCAAAAAATAATTCCACAAATCGAAGGCAACAAAGAGAACTTAGTATGGCTGGACAATCATATCGAATGGGTATTGAACTATTACGTTGCTGAAAAAGCAGGAGAACAGGTTCGCGACATGCTTATTCTTGCCAGAAAATCAGATGAACGTCCACAAAAGGAACTGGCTCAAAAAGCGTACGAAATATTGTCTGGTGACGCACTTGCAAATGCAATGCAGAGTTACACGAAACGTCTGACTACTCGTGGTGAATATGGAGTTTTGGCGACTGTTAACTCCAAAGCAGCATATGACTGGAGAAAAATGTATCGTGAAAGCTGTCGTATACTCGGAATAGACAGCACACTGAATGACGCTGTAGAATATGCTGAAGGAGATATTATAGTTCCCAAACTTTACGGATCTACCCAATCGGGACAACCTTTTACGATAGATGCCATAATTACTGGAGGAAGTGATGCGATATTGAAATACCGTGCTGTAGGAAGTAGTAAATGGGAACAAATTCCAATGACTGAAAAAGGTGGTTGGGTAAAAACGGCATCTATTCCTGCATCTGATATCAAAACTCCAGGAATCGAATTCGAAATAATATCTGCCAACAACACTTCATCAAATTACGGTCCTAAAACGGTAACTGTAAACAATGCGGTAAATATTGCAAATCCACTTATTTTCAAAAATGACCGTGGAGAACAAAAACTGACTACTATTGAAATAAATAAGGAGAGAGGTTTCAATGTAATCAGTTGGAATGAACTTTCAGACGCAGACTATTACATAGTATCAATAAACGGACAAAAAGAGGTAGAAGCTCCCGTATGTTTCTATCCTTACGAAGGAAAAGATGTAAAATCAGTCGAAATAAAAGCGATGAAAAAAGATGGTACACTTTCCGTCCTCAAAAAAGAGTTTTAATCGTAACAGTTACTGGAATCAGATAAAAAAGATATTATTTAAAATAATTAAGCCGTGCCCAAGAAGAGCACGGCTTAATTATTTATATTATTAAAGGCGACATACTGTACAGGAACAGCTAAATCACCCTGTTTATCAATTATTGTATATTGTCAAGTTTAGACAATGCAAATGCATATGCTCCCATAGCCACAGCTTTACTTGTTCCGAGAACAGACGTAATAACTCCGACCTTACGGGTTTCAACATAACGAACTTTTGCTTCACTGAAAGGAACAGATATAATCTTACTGTCATCAGCAAGGAATGCTTTTAATTGTTGTTCGTCAGCAAGGTCATATGCCTTAAGTTGCAAACGAGGGAAACGTGATCCTTCAAAAGTTCCTATCGTACTGTTCATTTCCTTAACAAGTGACGGAATAATATATTTGGCTGCACCAGAAAGGCCACCTCCAACAACAACAATACCATCAACTATATTAAGTGCAGACGCTATAACATCACCTGCAACTTGACCCAACTGTTCGAAACTTCCGACAGCTGCTGCCTGAATACCTTCTTTAGTTCCTTCGGCAATATCGAAAATATCTTTAGGAGTAAGATCATGAGCCTCTCCAGACATCTCTTTATATACACGTTTTACGGCACGGATACTAACGCTCTCTTCTGCTATCATATCGGGATAAAGTTTATTGCGGAAGCACCATACATCACCGCCGCAACTGTTATCGCCTATAAGTAAACGCTGGTTGATAACCACACCACCGCCAAAACCTGTTCCAAGAGTTACGCCCAAAAGATCTTTATACTGTTTAGTACTGCCTGCTTTTGCAAGTTCTTCGTTAACCTTAGGCAAAGCGCCACAAATAGCTTCACCGTAAGCAAAAAGATTACCGTCATTATTTATAAATACCGGCAATCCGAATCTCTCTTCGAGGAAAGGGCCTAAAGCAACCCCTCCGCGGAATGAGGGAAAATTTGGAAGGTCTCCAATGATACCATGTTCATAATCAGCCGGGCCAGGAAAAGCAAAACTGATAGCAACTGGTGCCATATCACCCAGTTTATTCTTAACTTCCGTAAACCCTCTTTCAATAGTACTGAGGCAGTTTACAAGATTATCGGCATGAGATGGAAATCTTATAGGTTCAACAACCTCTTTATCGCCTTGTACGGCAGAAAATACAAAATTGGTTCCTCCAGCATCGAGGGTCATTACAACCCTTTTGTCATCAGTGTACATAATTAAATACGTTTAGTAGTTTATATTCGTTTATTGTTTAAATCTAACATATGCTTTGATCGTGGCACACTCCTTACCTTCACTTTCTCCATACGGACGTATGGTATATCGTCCTACGGATGCAGGAATGATAAAGGTTTCAGCATAGTGCACAACGAAAGGTTCAAATCTACCTTCAGGACTTTCAATTATCGCTTCCCGACCTTCGACAAGATTCAACACATTGACTCCTCCCGCAGTGTCATGTTCCACAGCTTTTGTAAACCAATGCCTGCGGGTTTCGATAAATTCATTCGCATGCAATCCGGTACGTTCTTCACGCCAGCCATCTCCTCGGGCAACTTCTGTAACCTGTCCTACAAGTTTGGCTTTACAATATTCAGTATTACGTTCCCATTGGATAACATGACTTCCATGTCCTATATTGATAGGACGAGGCTTGCCGTCCAGTCCGAGACGGCCCCAATCCCATAATTTAAATGTAAAGATATAGGGTGTAGCGCTAATTTCCAAAACCATGGCATTCTTGCCTGAACAATGAATGGTACCGTTGGGAATCAAAAAATGGTCATGCTTGTGTGCAGGAAACCTATTGACAAACTTCTCGGCATCGAATGATTTACCTGTATTTTGAGATTCATTCAGTGAAGCTATCATTTCATCCTTATCTATACCCGTTTTAAGGCCTAGATAAACCGTCGCATCATCATCGGCATCCAACAAATAATAGCTTTCATCCTGTGTATACTGCATTCCGAATTGATCACGTATATACTGGGTCGTAGGATGTACCTGCAAACTCAGATTACCCCCCTGTATAGTATCGAGAAAATCGAAACGTATCGGGAACTCTTGTCCAAAACGAGATTCCACAGCCTCACCCAACAAGGCACGGGTTTTATAAAATACCAGATTTATGGATGGTATTTCAAAAAGAGTTCCCACTTCCGCAACATTATCGTTCTCATTTACTGATGAATCAGACAAATTGCCCTCTTTTTTTGTTCCGACCACTTTCAATAACAATGAATTTTCCTCTGGCATACAATCGAAACACCATGCAAAATTTGCTTGAGACCGGTCCAAATCGCACACTTTTTTCATCCATTGTCCGCCCCAAGGACCCGGGTCAAAGAATGGTACAACACGGAAAGGTCTTTGAGATGTATTTTCAAGTCCCTGAAGCATCACGGAAGCCAATATCATTTTGGGATTTTCAGCATTCGTTGTATCCAACCAATAATCGGCTTTTGTAAATAGCTCTTTTTTAAGTTTGTCGCAAACTCGCCAATCCACAAAAAAACCTCTTTTATATTGACTCGCAGGAGATTCATTTCTATTATTCACGCCGATTCCGTCGACTTCATGACGTCGCTGACGCAACTGTAATTCCCATCGAGGCATATCGGCATAAACAATAATATCTGCATCAGGAACGATCAACGAAGCTCCACAACCATAAACAATAGCTACGCCTGTCTGATCCATTACTTTATGCTTCGCCTCGCTTACTTTAGCTTTATCAAAAAAATCATGAATTGAAAGACGAGTCATATATCCGAAAATAGCATCGTCAGTTACATCAGGCCATGTCATGGTACGGATTTCCTCCTCAGATTTCATCAAAGATGATGTATCTAGAAAACACTTGGGTGATAACTTTTGAAATTCACGCGTCAATTCAGCATTATATACTCCCTGATAACATTCGACAGTCATAACGACTTTATCTTTCCCTGTCGCTTTGATTTTATCAGACAATTCGGCCAAAATAGAATCCCATCCCTTAAAAATCTCTCCCTCAATAGCTACTGCCGGAAATTTGTCATAATTGGATCGATACATTTTATCTGTTTATATGTTTACAATCTTTAATACTTATTTTTTATGCTATTATAAAATAAGACAATTATTCTTTATCGTCTCCGTCTATTACCTCCTCTAATTGCTTGGACAGTTCTGCTACTTTCTCTGGATACTGCATATACACATTTTCTTTTTCAAGTGGATCCTTACGCATATTATATAATTGTCCCACAGGCCCACCTGGCACAGCTTTTTCAAATTGAGGAGCCGAAAATCCACCGGAGCCCAATCCTCGGATATATTTCCAATCACCTTTGGCAATAGCATACATTCCTCCGCTGGAGTGATAAATAATATGATCTCGTCCATACTTTCCATTTCCTGTAAACAGAGGCATCAAACTGTAACTGTCCTCACCTTCATCCATTTTACGATCGTAACCTATAAGATCAGCCATTGTGGCAAAAATATCGACAAGACTTACATCATCTGTCACAACATTCGACGACAAAACCCCATTCCAACTAACTACCAAAGGAATATGGTGTCCACCGTCATACACATCTCCTTTTTGACCGCGGGTTCCTTCATTTGGATTATGTTTCCATTTGTTTATATCGGCTTCACGCCATGCCGCGCCATTGTCACTCGTAAAAATTATTATCGTATTAGGCAATAGGCCCAACTCTTTTATTTTAGACTTGATTCGACCGACGACATAATCCGTATGAGTTACGAAATCACCATAATCACCCACATCTGAAGTTCCTTTAAATAAGGAATCGGCCACCCACGGTGTATGCGGAGATGTCAACGGCATATACATGAAAAACGGTTTATCCTGTTTTGAGGCCTGTTCCAAATAATTTTCTGCTTCGGCCGTAAAAGTCTGCAATGTATTTTCGACCCTGAAACTTTCAGACGCCGCACCGTTACGCCACCAAACGCCTCGGCCCCAATATATATCGTTTCCTTTCATATAGATAGTATCCCAAGCATTTTCGACACCTGGTTTACGAGTAGGATACAACTTATCCATAGTGGTGATATTCTGATCGAGAACCACATGATTACGCATATAAACATAAGGAGGCATATCGAGAGATGCCGGCAATATGAAAGAGTAATCAAATCCATAATCGTTCGGACCGGAAGTTACGGTTTTCGAAAAATCAACGCCATCAATTTTGGAATCATCTTTCACCCAGCCAAGGCCTTGGTGCCATTTGCCTATAATAGCGGTAGTATAACCACCCTTATGCAGCAACGACCCTAACGTCATTCGTCCTTTCTCGATAACGGGAGCACCATATCCCTCTATAGCACCTTTTTTCAAGGGAGAACGGAAACAATAACGTCCGGTCAGAAACCCGTAACGGCTCGGAGTAGAGACTCCTGAACTGGAATACGCATGGGTAAACGACACTCCTTCACGTGTAAGAGTATCTATATTAGGCGTTTTGGTGTAACCATTACGACTGTTGCATCCTACATCGGCATACCCCATATCATCGGCAACTATCATTACGATATTAGGTAATTTCCCGTTGATATTAGTTGTTTGTGCCGAAGCCGTACCAGATATCACACTGAGTGCAGCAGAACCGTATAAAAGATGTTGTAGTTTCATATGACACCCTTAAAAGATAGTGTTTATTTAAATGTTAATTAAGAGAAAAATGCAAACTTACCGCTATGCGAAGATAAGGAAAAATCTTATATTTGTAGGATAAAATACTAATCTATTACTGTATGAAAACTTTAAAAATGATATTGATTACTCTCTGTTGCGTTGCTGTTACAGGAGTTGTCAATGCGCAAAAAAAATCGGACAAACATCCCATTAAAATAGGTATGGCGGGATATACCTTTGTCAAATTCGATCTCGATTCGACATTAAAAGTACTTGACAAGTTAGACGTACGTTATCTTTGTGTAAAAGATTTCCACCTTCCATTGAACAGCACCGATGCCCAGATGGACGCATTCAAGGCTAAATTAAAAGCAAAGAATATCATTCCCTACGGAGCAGGTCCAATATATATGAAAAGTCAGCAAGAGGTTGACCGTGCATTCGATTATGCCAAACGTCTCGGTGTAAACTTAATCGTAGCCGTTCCTAACTATGAACTTCTTCCCTACGTAAGTGACAAATGCAAAGAATATGACATGAAAATAGCCATACACCTTCATGGTCCAGATCTCGATGTTTATCCTAATGCAACCGACGTATGGGAACACGTGAAAGATCTCGATCCACGTATGGGTATCTGTATGGACATAGGTCACAACCTACGTACGGGTGACGATCCTGTAAAGGATATAGAAAAATATCAAAGCCGCATTTTCGATCTACATTTAAAAGATGTAACCGCCGCTTCTAAAGAAGGGCACGGAATTGAGGTCGGACGAGGCATTATAGATTTTCCTGCATTGGTAAAAGAGTTGCGTAAGATTAAATACGACGGTGTATGCAGTCTTGAATATGAAAAGGACATGAATGATCCGATGCTGGGGATTGCCGAATCGATAGGATATTTCAAAGGGATATGCGCTCAATAATTTATAGATAAATTTTACTGAACAAAAAATCGTTGCTTCTGATTTTAAGAAGCAACGATTTTTTTGTATGCTCACAACATAGTAACCAAAACCATTTCGCCAAACTCCATTATCAAAATATCACATACAATAAAATAGGTCAACATTTATGAAACATGTTTTTGGAATCCATTTTGACATAACAATACAATACTTTTTTTATTTTATGATTTAGTCATTCATTATATACAATCCACGAATAATTCTCACTTAATGACAATAAAATTTCAAACAAAAAGAACAATAGTATTCTCCATCATTAAATTGTGCATTAACATATACAAAAAAGGTCTACCGTTAACGGTAGACCTCCTCAACACATAATAAACCCGACAAATTAAATTTGTCACTTATAACTTAACACTCTCTTTTATTTTTTTTATTCGTGGTATCGTCATGAATCTGCCAACAAGGAAGGCCATAACCATTGGTCATTGTGCGTCGACGTGCCATGATTTCATCCATATCCTCAACCTTACCGATACATGGGGCACCATTTTTCACTGCATCATAAAACATTTTCCACGACATATCCGACGCTATCACACTATCCCTAACCTCCGGGAAACCTAAGTTTTTGCCTGCCATAATGGACTTGGCAAAAACATCTACGAAAACATCTATTTTTTTATCTCCGAAATCATCCACTTTAGTTATCGTAGTATTTATTCCTCGCAATTCTACGGTAGCTTTCTTAAAGTCATGAGTCATACGGGCAATACCTTTAGTCCCTATCACGTCGACATAACTGTTATGGGTTTGATACTTGGCCATATGTCCGTACACAAAGCCTTGAGTAATATCGAATACAACACCGTTTTTAAAAGTACCATGTACCTGTACCCACCATGGATCAACATGACTCCACATCCTTACGCCCTGAGCATGATAAGTTGCATATTCACTTTCGGCATACCAACGAGCCACATCAACATAATGCATACCGCAATCATGGAAAGCAGGGCCTTCAGGGCCATGTCCTTCTTGTGGCATATGTCCCGGAGTCATATGAGCTATGCGGATAATAGCCAAATCACCTATTTCTCCTGACTTTATAAAATTGATTATATCTTTATGATACCATGCATTACGGTTGAACATATTGACTCCGACCATTACATCATACTTATCTGTCAGTTCAACTACAGCCCATTCTTCTTCAATAGTTCCTGCAACAGGTTTCTCCGCCATAACATGTTTACCTGCCTTTACCGCTTTAGCTATCTGTTCAGGACGTGCATCAGCCAATGTACATAATGCTACCGCATCCACATCCTTATCGCCAAAAACGATATCTTCATTATCGACTATCTTTACACCTGGAGCTTTTTTTGCCGCAATCTTACGAGCTTCTTCACTTAAATCACAGATATAAACCAAATCCCATAAAGGATTGGATAGAATCGCATCACCGAATTTCTGTCCCATCCTTCCGAAACCTATGATTCCTACTTTAAGTCTATCTTTACTATTCAACATCACTTCTTTTTATTACGAGCAAAAGTGTTTTGCAAGTTAATAAAAAAACATAATAATTGCAATAATAAGAAGACAGTCTTCCATAAAATACGGCAATACCGTCAATAATTAATGGTATAGGATAATAAATATTTATTCATAACTACTGCCATCGAAACAATGTGTACAAACACACTCCTTAGGCAATCCGATAGATTCTATCAATGTTTCAAGAGGATTGAATTTCAAAGAATCAACATTAAGCTGTTTTCTTATACATTCTACCATTTTACAATACTGTGGAGAATTGGTCGTAGCATATGCCGCAAGATTTTTACCGGCATCTCCTTCAATATTTTTAATAATGCGACGTGTTATAAGTTCCATTTCCGATTTGGAAGCGGTAAAATTGAGAAACTTACAAGGATATATCAACGGAGGGCAACTGATACGTATATGGACCTGTTTCGCACCATATTCATACAATTCTGAGACGTGATCACGTAATTGAGTACCGCGAACTATCGAATCGTCGCAGAAAACCATACTTTTTCCCTTTATCAATGTTTTATTAGGAATCAATTTCATTTTGGCAACCAATTCCCTCATATTCTGATTGGGGGGAGTAAAACTACGGGGCCATGTAGGAGTATATTTGACAATTCCTCTCTGATAAGGAATTCCTTTACCGCAGGCATACCCTAAAGCCATACCTATACCCGAATCAGGAATCCCGGATACACAATCAGCCTCGATATCATCTTTCTTGCCCATCTCATAACCACTGGCATAACGTGCCATATCAACATTCCGTCCTTCATAATCACACACAGGATAGCCATAATAGACCCAGAGGAAAGAACATATCTGCATTTTATCTCCTGGTTTACGCATCTGAGTCATCTTATCAGCCGTCAAATGGACTATCTCTCCCGGGCCAAGAAAATATTCTGTTTCATATCCAAGGTTGGGGAAAGCACAACTTTCAGAAGAAACGGCATAACCGTCATCGCTCTTTCCTATAATTACAGGGGTACGCCCATATTTATCCCGGGCTGCAATAATACCATCTTCGGTAAGAATAAGCATCGAACATGACCCTTTCAGGCGATTGTAAACATTCTCTATTCCTTCGACAAAATCCTTTCCTTCGGCAATAAGCATCGCTACCAACTCCGATTGATTGGTCATATTATTGCTATGCTCGCAGAAATGGTTTCCACAATCGAGCAATTCTTTTTCCAGTTGGTCGATATTATTGATTTTAGCTACCGTAACTATAGCGAATTTACCCAAATGGCAATTTATAATGATAGGCTGTGGATCGGTATCGCTTATAACGCCTATACCCGATTTACCACTGAACAGAGGAAGTTCCTCTTCAAATTTGGTTCTAAAATAAGAGTTGGCAATATTGTGTATAGCTCGACGGAAAACACCATCGTTAAGCATAGCCATACCGGCACGTTTAGTACCCATATGAGAGTTGTAATCCACTCCATAAAAAAGGTCTGTCACACACTCCTTTTTTTTGATTGTACCAAAAAATCCACCCATATATTTTGTTTCAAATTAAAATTTTCACAATATCAACTACTCACCAACTCAGGTTATTAGAACGTATCGGGCCTCTTAGTTCAGTAGGGAAAAACGGTTTATGTTTTGTCTGCTCTTTTTTATAAGGTTCCGACGCAACTGGCATAGGTCCGCTGTCTGTTACAGGCAGCCACGAGTAATACATCGAACCCGAAACTCCTGCAGAAGCAAAATCGCATAAACGGACTGAAACTTTTTCACCATTCGAAACGACACCTTCAGCTTCAAATAGGACTATCGGCTTAAATCTAACATCTATACGACTCAACCCATCATTAGCTCCAATTCTGTTCAGTTTTAAATTTCTCGCATCCAAAACGGGAAATTTATCGAAATCATTTTCATTACGCGACTGATCCCACGCCAACAAAAGCGGACCGCGATACACTGACGTTCGACCATCAACATATTCGTCGCCGCGAAGATAATAAAGATTCATGTCTAAATCTAATTTTAAACGATCTCTTTTTCGCCAAATCCTTTTCACAGGCAAATAACTACCTGGAATAGCTTTTAATTCTACCGTTTCCCCTCCGGCAATAAGTTTAACTTTAGTATTACGAGACCATTCAGGTATTCTGAAATATATGGTTGTTTCCGTAGGCTTCTCCGGATTGACCGTAATTTCCATACTGCCTTCCGCCGGATATTCAGTAACATTTGTTATCTGCCATTGATTACCCCTTGTATCTTTAAAATGCATATCCGCAGGACCATAATAATTTACATAAAGTGCGTCTGATTCGCTCTCTTCATTAGTCATAATAGCCCAATCTGCAACCATACCTATGCCACGAGGTCCATTTACCGAGCAACAATTCAATTCAGGAGTACCGGGACGAGATTGAAAAACTATCGAATGGGCCGCCGAAGTACGTTGACCATTCATAGGCGTATTATATGTAACCCAACGTCCCGAAGGATGAGAAAATGCCAAAGCCGCATTCCATGTAGATATTTCAAGAGCATCAGCTATCAATGGATCATGAGACAACGCAAGTGCATCGACCGATAAAGCCATCCATGCTACAGTACAACATGTCTCTATAGCGCCCAATTTATAAGGATTACCGATGGCTCCTTCTTCTGTACTAAAAGAGCCATTATTATGTACATCCGTTTTTTTAATACTGGACCAATAATGGAGTAAGACTTTTTTATAATTTTCATCTCCAGTAATACGATAAAGTTCTGTGAAAACCTGTATACAATGGAGACTTTCCCAACGCGGTTTAGAAATTTTGTAAAACTCTGTACCGATCACCCCCTGGTTATAATAATCACCGGCATCGGGAGCTTCGAATTCTGACACAGCCTCTTTTGCCATATCTAGGTAACGCTGCTGAGGATCCCTCTCATAAAGCATTGCCATTGCATGACCTATAGCCATATTCATTTCACTCCATCCAGCTTGTCTCAACTGACGATTGCCATTAAGATATATTGAACACACCAAATCTCCTATTTTACGGGCAATATTCAATGGACGTTCCGTCCCAAAACGATCATAAGCAGCAAGCAATCCATAGATAATATGCGTATGTGCCCACAAGTCCCAATGTTCCAAAAGCTGTTTATTTTCCGGATAAGGTCCCAGATAGCCGTTTTCTGCCTGACATAGCTCCATCTCATACAACAATTCAGAAATCATATTTTCCAATTCTGGAATATCGGCTATACGGTCAAGTGCTACTGCCGAATTAAGATGTTTGCCTACAAATTCGCCCGCCCAGTCTATTTGATTTTCATAAGAAGGCTGACGATCGCGAAGACGAAACATCTCAGTCATCATCGGATTGGCATCCCATGCGGGAATTATCCAATTTCTGATTAACGCATTAGCTCGAGCACCTACTTCACTGTCCAATCGGTATTGTATGCACGAAGGTTGTTTCGCATAACTTGTCGGAATAGTGCTGGACAAAATAAACAATATTAAAAGACAAAACAGTCTACACCAACAAAAAAAAGCGAAACTTTTCATATGTAATAAAATTAATTAACTGAGATACTATAGCATAAATACCTCAAATTCGATTCAATATGACCAATATCTACTTAAAAAGGCTTTTGGCAATTCCCATTTCAAGACCGCGCAATTCGGCCAGACCGCGCAAACGGCCTATACAGGAATAACCAGGATTGGTCTTTTTACGAAGATCATCTATCATCTGATGTCCATGGTCCGGACGCATAGGAATCGAAACTTTCCTGCGCTGTTGCAATTCCAACAATGCTTTCATGACACCATACATATCGACATCTCCTTCAAGATGATTAGCTTCAAAGAAATTACCTTCGGCATCACGCTGCGTACTGCGGAAATGTACGAAGCCCACCCTTTCTCCAAATTCCTGCATCATATCGGCCAATTCGTTGTCTGCTCTTACGCCGAAAGAACCTGTACACAGACACAATCCGTTACTCTTGTTCGGAACACGGCGTATCAGTTCACGGAAATCATCGGCAGTACTCAATATACGAGGAAGACCTAAGATTGAATATGGGGGATCATCCGGATGGATAACCATTTCAGCACCTACTTCGTCAGCCACCGGTGTCACTTCCTGAAGAAAATAGACTAGATTATCACGCAATTTTTCAGCATCTATATCCTTATAACGGTCAAGCGCCTGCTGGAACTGTTCCAAAGTAAAACTTTCCTCAGAACCAGGCAGCCCGGCAATCATGTTGCGTACCAAAACATGCTTGTCTTCATCCGTCATACCGTCAAAACGTTTTTTTGCCTTTGCTATTTCTTCCTGAGAATAATCTTTTTCTGCTCCGGGACGTTTCAGAATAAACAGATCGAACGCAACGAAAGCAGCCTTTTCAAAACGCAATGCTTTTGAACCGTCAGGCATTGTATAGGCCAGATCGGTACGGGTCCAGTCAAGTACGGGCATAAAATTATAGGTAATAGTATATATACCGTTTTTAGCCAGATTTCGTATGCTTTCCTTATAATTGTCTATATATTTTTGGAAATCGCCTGTTTGAGTTTTTATATGTTCATGTACGGGAACGCTTTCCACAACACTCCATATTAAACCGGCATCCGCAATCATTTTTTTACGTTTAGCGATCTCTTCGACACTCCACACTTCACCGTTGGGAATATGATGCAGAGCGTGTACTACATCGGTTGCTCCTGCCTGACGAATGTCCGACAAACTTACAGGGTCATTGGGGCCATACCAGCGCCATGACTGTTTGCATAAATATACCATACTTTCTATTTTTAATTTATTTCCTGTTTATTTAGCTGTATGTTACTTTCGAGCAGAATTCATTATCAAAA